>CAZUTD010000060.1:4121-8187 GCA_964623185.1 uncultured Clostridiaceae bacterium | reverse complement strand
ATACAAAAATGACAAAACTTAATGTGCTAGACAAAAATCGAACTCTTTTTTGATAATAGGGGAATTATCCCCAACATCTTAAATGATAAGCCCTAGCTTGTTTGCTTTTTTATTATAGGGCAGTCCAACCACCGTCTGATACAATTGTTGTGGCATTGATAAATTTGGATTCGTCCGATGCCAGAAATACCATTAGGTTTGCAATGTCATCTGATTCACCAAGTGCAGGAAATGCTTCTGCGCTTTTCGTTACCTTGTTTAAAACATCCATATTAGGATCTTGCACATTTTGTCCAATTTCAGTCTTAATACTACCGGGAGCTATAGCGTTGCACCTAATACCCTTGTCGGCATAAATTACTCCGATATGTTTGGTCATCCCTATAATTGCATGTTTAGAGGCAACATAGGCTAGACCCCCCTTGGCACCAAATAATCCTCCGACAGAGGCGGTATTGATAATATTACCTGAACCCTGTTTAAGCATGGGCACTAATACCTTTTTTATAAGTTTCATTGGTCCGGTTACATTGACGTCCATTACCTTGTTCCATACATCATCTTCCATGTTATGGGCTGAAAGAAACCTGTCGATAATCCCAGCATTATTTATTAAAACATCAACTCTACCATACTTTTCAATGGTTGTATCTACCACTCTTGCAATATCCTCATCTTTAGAAACATCCCCAGTGAGGGCAAAAATTTTGCCAGAAAGCTTGGCACTTTCATTTTCTAGCTCCTTTAGTTTTTCGGTTCTTCTTGCGACGGCAACAACCTGTGCTCCTTGAGCAGCGAGGCTTAAGGCCGTAGCTCTACCAATACCTGAACTTGCTCCAGTTAAAATTACAATTTTATTCTTTAATCTCATATCCATCCTCCTCTTTATATTTATCATTATGGCAAGGATAAAGGAATATTCATAATATCTTTGCCAAAACTTAGTAGTGACTTTAGGTCCAATTGGCTAATTGCCCTAAGAAATTATTGCTTTCGCTAAAAATGCAAATAGTATTTACTAATCACAGGAATTAAAATGTCCTGATTTACTTGTAACCTAATATATTAATAGGACAATAAATATATATCCAAGTAGCAAGACTTTTCAATGATTAATCCTACATTTACATCATTTGCATTATATTTACATTATATCATAAATTAATCCATATAAAGTGAAAATAAGATAGGCTATGCCAACTAATTAAGGGGTCCTTCTAGTCATGTCCTATACAAGCCGGGAGGGATATGTTAAAGATTCAATTGTTTATTTTTGCAGCTAATCTAATCACCTGCTGGACCTCTTAAATAATAAGTTAGGACCCAATTGAAAATAAAATCGAATAAAATCCTTAAAAGGCATCTATTAAAGATGTTTTTAGACTATAATAAGGGGTAGGGGACTTTATGTGAAACAATTTATTAAACAATAAAATTATTATAACAATTAAGAAGGTTTTTTAACTTTTCGTATGGAAATATAAATATAGATATTTAGGCTTGTTGGAGGCCGTCGATAAAAATTGAAAAAATGCAAGAGGTGTTTTGAATGCAGGATCTAATGGGAATTTTAAAAAGTATAGGTATACGAGATATAGCCGATATGGTTATTGTTGCCTTTGTGTTTTATAAACTATATATGCTGATTAGGGAAACAAGAGCAGAACAACTGATAAAGGGTATTGTAGTCTTGCTCCTAGCAACAAAATTGAGCGAAAGATTGGAATTATACGCCATTAATTGGATTTTAAGAAATACTATGACTGTTGGGGTAATTGCTCTTTTAATTGTATTCCAACCAGAATTGCGGCGGGCCTTGGAGTATATTGGAAGAACCAAGTTTCTTACCAAATCAATTGTGGATATTGAACATGAGGAAATTGAGATGATGATAGAGGAAATTGTTGAAGCAACTGGGTCTCTTTCCAGGCAAAAAATCGGGGCCCTTATGGTTATAGAAAGAGAAACTGGCTTAAATGAAGTAGTAGAAACGGGGACTGCTATTAAAGGAAAATTATCTAGGGGTTTGCTGATTAACATATTTATACCAAACACACCCTTGCATGATGGTGCTGTGGTTATTAGAAAGGACAATATTTTGGCAGCGGGCTGTTTTCTTCCGCTTTCGGATAGTAATAATTTAAGCAAGGATTTGGGTACAAGACATAGGGCGGCTATTGGTATAGCCGAGCGTTCTGATGCCCTTGTTGTAATTGTCTCTGAAGAAACTGGAGCCATTTCTATTGCTGAACATGGAAGGCTAAGTAGGTTTTTGGATGTAGCGAGTTTGAGGACAGCTTTAACCGATAGTTTTGAACTGGAAGATAATAAACAATGGCAGTTTCTTAAAATGAAATGGAGGCAAAAAAGATGATTAAATTTGATAATAAAAATATAATACCTAAACTTTTTGCTGTTTTTTTTGCCTTAATAATTTGGGTGTATGTTATGGATGAGAGCAATCCCGTAAAGACCAGGGATGAGCAGAATATTCCTATTGATTTTTTAAATATGGAGTCCATGGAACAGGCCGGCTTAGTAATAAAAGGTGAAACAGATGATAAAATAAGGGTTCGCTTTAGTGGTAGAAGGGATGTAATCCAAAACATATCTAGAAACCAAATAAAAGCAAGTGTTGATTTACTAGGTTTTAGGGCGGGAATTAATAGTATTCCCGTAGAGGTTACAATGCCGGGTGATGTAGAGGTGGATTATAATCCTAAGTATATAAGGGTGGAGCTAGAAGAAATTATAAGCAAACAAAAACCCATTAAGGTTACTATCGAGGGGGTACCCCGCAAAGGATATACCTTGGGAGAACTACAATATGAGCCAAGGATTGTATGGGTTGAGGGGGCGGAAAGTTTAGTAAATTCTGTGGAGGCAGTTGAAGCGGTTATAAAATTGTCCGAAGAGTCGCAAAATGTATCCACATTATTTCCACTAAGGCCAGTAAATGCTAGGGGGGAGGAAATACCCAATTTAAAGCTACAAACAAGCCATGTAAATGTGGATTTACCAGTAAACCAACTAAAAACTGTAGATATTTATCCAGTGGTTGAGGCAAGCCCAGCTGAAGGTTATGAAATTACCAGTATTGTGGTAGAACCGGGGACTGTCACCATAAAGGGACAGCAGGAAATTTTGGCCGATATCAATAGGATTAATACTGAGGCTGTTAACCTAAATAATCTTTCTGCAAATATAGAGCAAAAAGTAAAATTAGAATTTCCTGAGGGTGCCGTGGAAGTTGACTCTCTTGATGCAAAAATACTGATTACTGTAGAACCATTGATAGAGAAGGAATTTGAAATATTGAGAAGGGAATTAGAATTTAGGAATCTAGACACGGGGTTAAAGGTGGATAAAAGTGAAATACCCGAAACATTAAGGGTTAGGATAGTGGCTACAGAAAGAATTATGACTACAATAAGAAAGGAAAATATTAAAGTTGTCGTTGATATGGAGGGTTTGGGTGAAAATCAACATAGTGTAGAACCCCTTGTAGAAGTTCCCTTGGTTGTAGAAAGAAGGGTAAAAGAAATTCGGCTGGAACCTAAAAGTCTTAGTATTAATGTAATGATTGAGGATGATTAATTCGGATGGTAAAGCCTTGTTATTCCTTTGAAATGCTAATTTCAATAGGGGGTGAATAATATGAAGAGGGAAGAGCTGGAGGTAATACTTACAAGCACTAACGATGCTGTGATGGCTATAAATGTAAGGGGACAAATCACCCTTTTTAATAGGGCAGCGGAAAGAATTATAGGTCTTAAAAAAAGTGAAGTTTTGGGAGTTAATGTTGCAAAAGTTATCAAAACGACACGCTTACCTATTATACTCCAAACAGGGGAGGCAGAATTAAATCAAAAACAGTATATAGGTAATACAACTATTATCACCAGCCGTATACCGGTGAAAGATGAGGACGAAAAAATAATAGGTGCTGTGGCAGTCTTTAGGGATATAAGTGAAATGGTGGACCTAACCCATCAAATTTACAAATTAAAAGAGATGCAAAGCTTGCTGGAGGGGATTTTTCACTCTACCCAGGATGCGATTTCTG
>CAZUTD010000060.1:0-4111 GCA_964623185.1 uncultured Clostridiaceae bacterium | reverse complement strand
GGTAACTGGTTTTAGTGAAAAGGATATCATTGGGAAACCGGTTACAACTGATATTGCCGAAGGAAATAGCGTTCACCTCCAGGTATTAAAAACAAAAGAACCTGTAAAAAATAGGAGGTTGAAATTAGGACCCCAAAAAAAGGAAGTCTTGGTTCATGCCGCCCCCATAATAGTTGATGGAGAATTAAAAGGCAGTGTTGGCATAATACACGATTTAACCGAGATAAAGAAATTAACAGATGAACTGATAGCTGCTAAGCAGATTATACGAAAGTTGGAGGCTAAATATATTTTTGATGATATAATTGCAGATGACCAAAAAATGCTTGCCGCATTGGAAAAGGCAAAGCAGGCTGCAGTTACGCCAGCCACTGTTCTATTAAGAGGGGAAAGTGGAACGGGCAAGGAATTATTTGCCCACGCCATTCATAATCTTTCCCAACGAAGGTATAATCAGTTTGTAAGGGTAAATTGCGCCGCCATAAGTGAAAACTTATTGGAAAGTGAATTATTTGGATATGTGGAGGGGGCCTTTACTGGAGCAATGAAAGGCGGTAAAAGAGGGCTTTTTGAGGAGGCCCAAGGGGGAACAATTTTTTTAGATGAGATTGCAGAGATTCCCGTAAACACACAGGCAAAACTGTTAAGAGTATTACAGGAAAAAGAAATTGTAAGAGTGGGGAGTACGGAGACGGTAAATATAGATGTTAGAGTAATCACAGCAACTAATATTAATTTGGAAGAGGCAGTTTCTACGGGAAAATTCCGAGAAGACCTTTATTATCGCTTAAATGTTATACCTATAATAATACCCTCTTTGAGAGAACGGAAAAAGGATATATATCCTTTAGTCCATTATTTAATAAAAAAGTTTAACCAGGAATATGGCAGAAATGTGGAAGGCATTTCAAAGGAGGCATTAAAAAAACTCATAGGCTATGACTGGCCAGGTAATGTAAGGGAATTGGAAAACTTTATTGGACGAACTTTTATAAATATGAAATATACAGATAAAATTATCAATGAAAAAGATCTCCCCAAAATTATTGACAGGGCTAATGATACCAATAGCAACGAAAGGTTAAGCAATTCTTACCATTTGGATAAGGCACAAGGCTTAAGGAGAATTTTAGAAGATACAGAGGAAAGACACATAAGGAATACCTTGAAAAAATATTTCGGCAATAGGACCATGGCGGCAAAGGAGTTAAAAATATCAATTAGAAATTTGTATTATAAGATAGAAAAGTATAATATAGGAGATGAATGAAGATACCTGCATGAAATAATGCAAAGACTTGCATGCAAGCACTTGCAAAATGGTATGATATGGCAGAATAGTTAAAAACTTAACAAAATCATGCCATTATTTTTGTTGAAATTTCAAGGATCATCCTGGATAGAAAAATCAAATGTTATTGGCATGATTTTTGCAATAGTATAGTGGTAAGGATTTCAGCCAAACTTTAAGTAAATATAAAACGAAAAAACAGATGGGGTGATAAGTAGTGATTAGAAATTTTACAGAGGTAATGAACATTGCCAAGAAAAGGGGGCCTAAAGTAGTATCTGTAGCTTGTGCAGACGATGCTGATGTATTATTAGCCATCAATGCTGCAAAAGAAGAGGGAATTATTAATCCTATTTTAGTGGGTGATCAAGAAAGAATTAAGGCAATTGCCATTGAAAAAAATATTGACTTGGCTTGCTCTGAAATAATTGATATAAAGGATAAAGTGGAAGCCTCCAGAAAGGCTGTCGAACTAGTTTCTTCCGGTAAGGCCCATATGGTAATGAAGGGTTTGGTAGACACACCTATCATCCTAAAGGCAGTTTTAGATAAGGAAATAGGTTTAAGGACAGGCAATATATTAAGCCATGCAGCGGTATTTGAAGTAAGGGGTTATGACAGGATGTTTATTATTAGTGATGCGGCCATGAATATAGCTCCTGATTTACAAACAAAAAAACAAATACTTGAAAATGTTGTTAAAGTTGCCCATGCTTTGGAGATAGAAGAGCCTAAAGTTGCTGTGGTATGTGCTAATGAAAAGGCCAATTCAAAAATGCCTGATACCCTAGATGCGGTTGCACTCGCAGAAATGAATGAAAAAGGTGAAATTAAAGATTGTTTGGTGGGAGGACCTTTCGCCCTAGATAATGCCGTCTCGGTAGAGGCTGCAGACCATAAAGGTATATCACATCCAGTAGCCGGCAAGGCAGATATCCTTTTAATGCCAGATATTGAAGCCGGGAACATATTATATAAGTCCATGGTGTATTTTGCAGGTGCAAAAAATGCCGGGATTTTAGTAGGTGCTAGGGCACCCATTATACTAACATCAAGAGCTGATAGTGATGAGGCAAAATTGTATTCCATAGCTTTGGGAGTCCTGTGTTCAACAAAATTATTTTAGCTAAGAGGGGGAAAAACTGATGAATGAAGTTTATAGGATATTGGCAATTAATCCTGGTTCTACATCTACAAAAATTGCTATTTATGATAACGAAAAAACTGTGTTTGAAGAGGTTTTAAGGCATTCAACAGAAGAATTAAATAAATTTAAGACTATTTTTGAACAATATGAATTTAGAAAAAATACAATACTTGAGACCCTAAATGCAAGAGAAATAAATATAACAAAATTAGCTGCAGTAGTGGGCAGGGGTGGTGCGTTAAAACCCATAGCTGGGGGTACATATAAAGTAGGTCCTAAAATGTTGGAAGATTTAAAATTAGGTGTACAGGGTCAACATGCGTCCAACTTAGGTGGGGCTATAGCCTATGAAATAGCATCCCAACTTAATATTTTGGCCTTTATTGTTGATCCAGTGGTAGTTGATGAAATGGATGATATTGCAAGAATTTCTGGTATTCCTGACCTAGAAAGAAAAAGTATTTTCCATGCCTTGAATCAAAAAGCAGTTGCAAGAAGGGCGGCTAGGGAGAAGGGTGGTCAATATGGGGATTATAATTTCATAGTGGCTCATTTGGGAGGCGGGATTTCCATTGGGACCCATCAGAAAGGCAAGGTTATCGATGTTAATAATGCCTTAGATGGGGAAGGACCTTTCTCACCTGAGAGGGCGGGTGGCCTACCGGCCGGAGATTTTGCAAAGTTATGTTTCTCGGGCAAATATAGCCATGATGAAATCAAGAAAAAACAGGTAGGCCAGGGTGGTTTGGTGGCTTATCTTGAAACCAATAATGCTAGGGAAGTCTCAGATCTGGTTGAAGCTGGAGACAAAAAGGCAGAGCTTATCTATCAGGCTATGGCTTACCAAGTAGCTAAAGAAATTGCTAGTGGTGCTGCAATTTTAAAAGGTGATGTGGATGCTATTATTTTAACCGGTGGTATAGCCCATGATAAAATGTTTACAGGGTGGATTCAGGAAAGGGTGGCCTTTATAACAGAGGTATTGGTCTATCCCGGGGAAGATGAAATGATTGCTCTGACTGAGGGTGCTCTAAGGGTGCTAAGAGGGGAAGAAGAGGCAAAAATATACCAGTAAAAAAAGGTGATAAATTATGATAAACGATAAAAGAGTCCGAATTATTATAGGACATTATGGTAGCGGTAAAACTGAATTTGCTGTAAATTATGCCCTTGAACTAGGCAAAAAAAGAGAGAAAGTAGCATTAGCGGATTTGGATATCGTCAACCCCTATTTTCGAAGCAGAGAAAAGGAAGAACTTTTTGATGCGCATGGTATAAAATTAATATCAAGCTATATTAAGGGTTCAGGTTCAGATTTGCCGTCGGTAACGGCGGATGTTTTGGGACCCCTGCAAGACAAAACTTATGATATAATATTAGATGTGGGGGGAGACTCAACTGGGGCTAGGGCCTTGGCACGTTATAAAGAATATTGGGATCCAAAAGATTACGATATGTTTTGTGTTATCAATGCCAACAGGTTTGACACATCAACTGTTGAGGGGGCAATAGGACATATCAAATTAATGGAGATGACCTCAGGTGCAAGGGTAACCGGTTTAATTAACAATACTCATCTTTTAAGACATACGACTGTTGAAGAAGTTTTAAAGGGACAGGAACTATGTAAAAAAATATCCAAAGTTCTCAATGTTCCCATTAAATATGTAAGT
>CAZUTD010000059.1:0-8258 GCA_964623185.1 uncultured Clostridiaceae bacterium | reverse complement strand
AAATTGGAAGGGAGGATGACAGCCAAGGTATTTATGAGGCATTGTTAGCTGGGATTAATCTAATAACAACAGTCCATGGGGATTCACTAGAGGATGTGCTTTCTAAAAAAGTTATAGGCAAACTGGTACAAGAGGGTGTTTTTAAGAGACTTATCATATTATCAAATAAAAAAGGTGTTGGAACAATAGAAAAAATTATTGATGGAGCAACCCATGAAAATCTCATAGATAGACCAATTGTAAATAAGGTGGTAAATTGATATGATGTTCAAATTTTTAATATCTTTAATCATTGTGGGGTGTAGTTCAGCAATTGGAATTATATACGCAAATTCGTACATAGATAGGACTAAACTTTTAGCATGTATGTTGTCAACAATGCAAATATTGGAGACCGAAATCATTTATGGATCAACACCCTTACCAGATATATTATCTAAAATTGCACAAAAAAGCAGACGAGAAATAGCGAATATTTTTTTGGGAACAAAGAAAATACTAGATAAAAACAGGGGTCTTTTATTTTATGAGGCGTGGCAGGAAGCGGTAAATTTAAATATAAAGGATACATCTTTTGATAAAGACGATATTGATTTGTTACTTACAATTGGAAAAAATTTGGGAATATCAGATAGTAATGACCAAGCAAAACATATTAGTTTAATAAAGGAAGAGATAAGGCGAAATTATGAATTGGCAATCATTGAACAAAATAAAAATGTTAAGCTCTGTAGAAGCTTCGGATTTTTGATAGGAATAACAATAGTAATAATTTTTATTTAAAGGCACAAGGGGGAATAATTTGATGATTATGAGTGTGGATCTCATTTTTAAAATAGCAGCGATAGGCATATTAGTTTCAGTACTTAATCAAGTGTTGTTAAGGGCTGGGAGGGAAGAACAGGCTATGATGACAACTTTGGTAGGTATTATTGTAGTCCTGATGATGGTAATTAATTTGGTAAGTAATTTATTTGATACTGTAAAAACAATGTTTCATCTTTATTAAGGGTGTGATTTAAGATGGAGATACTCCAGATAGTTGCTCTAGGTTTAATTGCAACCATTTTATCAGTAATAATCAAAAACGAGAAACCCGAGTTAAGTCTTTATATAAGTTTAGCTACTAGTGTAATAATATTTATTTATGTAGCTACAAAACTCCAGTCAGTAGTTCAAGCACTTAACCAGTTAGCCAACAGAATTAACATTGAAGATATATATTTGACTACAATCTTAAAAATTGTTGGAATTGCATATATAGCAGAGTTTGGTGCCCAAATATCCAAGGATGCAGGCGAAGGTGCAATTGCATCTAAAATTGAATTTGCAGGTAAAGTTTTGATTATGGTTATGTCAGTGCCAATTTTAATTTCATTAATGGATTTAATTATAAACATAGTACCCTAGGATGTGAAAATATTGAAAAAAATGTTTTTCCTATCATTTATACTTATATTGTTGTTTACCTCTTTTGTATGGGGAGAGGGTGAAAACATAACCCCTGAAAAAATTATAAACAAACAAATACAAGAACTTCCCATTAGCGAGATAGAAGGAATTATAAATAATTTTAGCAATGAGATAGAGGACTATATACCAAAAATTAATATTAGAGAATATATCATGGATATAATCAGAGGAAATAATAAGGTTAGAGTAACTATGATTGTGGAGGGATTCGGGAAAATTCTGTTTAAAGAGGTGTTGGCAAACTGGAAGTTACTGGTCGAAATTATTGTGCTTTCAGCTATATGTGCAGTTTTAAAAAATTTGCATAGTGCATTTCAAGATGATGCTGTGGGACATATGTCATACAATGTCTGTTATTTGGTTATCATTAGCATTACTATAAAAAGTTTTATTATAGCTATTAATATTGGTAGGGAGACTATTGATTTAATGGTAAGTTTTATGCAGGCATTAATGCCAGTCTTATTAACTATGTTAGTAGCTGTGGGTGGTATTACAACATCGGCATTTTTTAGTCCCGTTATTTTAGGTGCTGTTGCCTTTACTGGTACCCTCATTAAAAATATAATTATGCCTCTAATTTTATTTTCGGCAGTTTTAGCAATAGTAAATAATTTATCTTCAAAAATACAAATAGGCAAAATGTCTGGACTGATAAAACAAGCGGCAGGTCTTATGCTGGGTTTTATTTTAACTGTGTTTGTAGGCGTTATATCGATTCAAGGTGTAACGGCAGCGACCATAGATGGCGTAACAATAAGGACAACAAAATTTGCGGTGGATAAATTTGTACCTATAGTAGGGAGTTTTCTATCTGATGCAATTGATACAGTTGTAGGGTGTTCATTGTTAGTTAAAAATGCTATTGGCAGTATGGGACTAATATTTATACTTTTATTATGTATGGTACCAATGATTAAGATTTTAGCCTTAATTATTATTTACAAACTTTCTGCCGCATTGATTGAGCCCATATCCGATGATGGTTTAGTTGATTGTTTAAATAGCATGGGAAACTCATTAGTTTTTTTATTTGCGGCCGTTGTATCTGTAGCCATAATGTTTTTTATCACCATAGGTGTCATTGTTGCTACAGGAAATATTACTACAATGATGAGGTAGGTTGATATGGATATTATACGAAAATGGATTATTACAATAGTATCTGTAATCATTTTTGTTACAGTAGTTGAAATGTTAATACCAAACTCTAATAATAAGAGATATATAAATGTAGTTATTGGATTATTGGTTATGATTGTAATTTTAAATCCTATATTATATTTAATAAAGGATAAAAATATCAATTTTGAACAAACAGTCTTAGAAAATTTTAATCAAATGGAATATTTGGCCATAACAAACAGGGTAAATCAACAGGAATTACGGAATGACACAGTAGTTGAATTATATACCAAAGAATTGACAAAACAAATTAAAAATAGGATTGAAAGGTTATGGGAATACGAGGTGGACCACATCTATTTGGCAATCGAAAATGATGATATTGAACATTTAGGATTAATTAAAAAAATGGAAATCACTTTAAAACAAGCATTGGAAATTCAAACAAATTATCCACTAATAAATGATATTGAACCAATAGAAATAAGCATTATAGCAAATAAAAAGGATAATACTATGGAGACTAATGGCATAAATATAGGTAATAAGGAAAATATCATAAAAGATGATCTTAGTATTTTTTACAATTTACCGAAAGAAAATATTGAACTTTATATACGATATGATAAATAGAGGAGGGTGAAAATGGGCAATAATAGGTTTGTAGATATATTTAAAGAATTTGCATCAAAAAAGTATATCGCAAATATCTTGGTACTAATTGGCATAGCAATTATGGTGTTGATTGTTTCCAAAGATACTTTTTTAGGGAATAGTAAAAAAATGATTAAACAAGAAAATACTCTTGAAAACTCGCTTGCTCCACAGGAATATGGGGAAAGGACCGAAGAGGAATTAATAGAATACAGATTGAAAAATATATTGGAAAACATTGAGGGTGTTGGAGATGTAGAAATAATGATTACATTTGAAATTGGTGCGGAAATTATTCCTGCTTCTAATAAATCAAAATCATCAGATACAACAGAAGAAAAAGACTCTGGTGGCGGTGCAAGAACCATAGTATCTGAAGATATAACCGAAACAGTAGTTATGACGAATGAAAATTATGGTACAAAGCTATTAGTTTTAAAAGAAATTAAACCAAAAGTAAATGGTGTAATAGTAGTGGCTAAAGGGGCGGAAAATATAGAAGTAAAGGCAAGGTTATATGATGCTGTTAAAACAGTATTACAAATACCTGGGCATAAAGTAGAGATTTATCCGAAAAAAAATTAGGGGGTAGACTGATGAAATTTTCAAAAATGGCAAGAAAGAATTTTGTAGTCTTTTCTTTAGTTGTGATGTTAGGTCTTGTTGGATATATAAATTATCGGTTAAATGAGGAATCATTTCTACAAACTTCTAGTGAATTAGAACAATATAGGATGAGTATGTTAGAAGAGAGTGGGATGTTAACTGATTTGTTAGATCCTGAAATTGATTTACAAACTGATGATAAGGATATTGACGATGATACCGAGGACCCGAATAATTCTGTGGATATATCACAAGGGGAGAGGGATGATTTTCCAATACTTGATAGTAGGCGGACCGAGAATATAAGGGAATTGCACGAGGAAACAAGTGCACAAATAACACAAAGTATTACAAGCAAAAAGAATATGAAAAGTTCCACATATTTTATTGAATGCAGATTAGAAAGGGATAAGAAACGTGGCGAGATGATTAGTCATTTAAATGATATTATCAACAATCAATTTATAGATGAAATACTAAGAAATCAAGCAGTGGAGTTAAAACTAGATATGGTCTCCAATACAGAGAAAGAATCATTGATAGAAAAGATGATTTTGGCAAGAGGGTTTGATGATGTTATAGTTTATTTAAACGATAAATCTATTAATGTTATTGTTAACAATGAAATTTTGGCTGAAGAAAATGTTGTTAAAATTGTTGATATAATTAAACGGGAAACAGATATTTCTTTGGATGATATAACAATCATGAACAAAAAATAGAAGGGTTTGTCATCGGTGCGTGAATTTGGTATAATTATATAAACAAGGTTATTCCACAAAAGATTACCACTGTAATTGGGAGGTTATAGCAATGGAGTCAATTAATCAACTAGAATACGGAGAAATTAGAATTGCAGATGAAGTTATTGTTACGATAGCTGGATTCGCAGCTACTGAAATAAAAGGTGTCTCAGGTATGAGTGGAGGCTTTGTTGATGATATAGTTGAAATATTGGGTAAAAAAAATTTGTCAAAAGGGGTAAAGGTTGATATTCTGGACAATGGTATAGCAATTGATTTGTATTTAATAGTTGACTATGGGATTAAAATCCCTGATATTGCATGGGAAATTCAGGATAATGTCAAAACTACACTTGAATGTATGTTAAATATGAATGTGCATGATGTAAATATTCATATCCAGGGTGTAAATTTTGTAAAGGAAATACCCCAAGACGAGTTAAAACTTCGAAATTAAAATATTATATTAGATAATAACCCTCTGACTTCAGGGGGTTAATTTGAATTAAGGAGCGATTGTATTTATGAACAGAAAACTAGCTAGAGAGTTATGCATGAAAATAATTTTTGATATGATAATAAACAAGGAATATAATATAGAAAAATTAGATAATTATTTGCTATCTGAAAAGGATAGTAAACATCAGGAAAATTATATTTACACAGTTTTAAATAATACAATTGAACATGTAACATCCATTAATGAGATAATAACTAACTATTCTATAGGTTGGTCAATAGATCGTATATCAAAAGTTGACTTAGCTATTTTACAATTGGCCCTATCAGAAATCCTATATATCGATGAAATCCCATACAACGTATCAATTAATGAAGCTATTGAATTAGCAAAAAAATATAGCGGGGATGATTCGACATCCTTTATCAATGGAATTCTTGGTAAATTCATCGAGGAGGAAGGTATAAAACATAATGAATAGGGAAGAAGTGATATTGGGGATAGATACCAGTAATTATACAACTTCATTAGCTATAATGAATCTCAGGGGAGATCTAATTACTGAAAAGAGAAAGAACTTATTTGTAAAAGAGGGAAGCGTTGGATTACGCCAATCAGACGCCTTTTTTCAACATATTAAAGAATTGCCTAATGTTTCAAATTTTATATCAAGTTGCCCTATCCCATTTCAAATCGTAGCTGTAAGCAGTGCAATCAGGCCAAGACCCCTGCCTGATTCATATATGCCAGTTTTTGTAGCATCAGAATCATTTGGGAAAACAATTAGTCACCTTTTGAATATACCCTTTTATGGATTTAGCCATCAGGAGGGCCATATCCAAGCTGGTTTATGGTCCCTAAAATTGGACTTAAAAGAACCATTTTTGGCCTTGCATATTTCCGGAGGAACAACTGAAATACTCAATGTTTTACCCTACAATAATGGTTACAATATTGATATAATAGGTGGCTCCAGTGACATTAGTGCAGGTCAGTTTATTGATCGTATTGGTGTAAAACTGGGTTTACCTTTTCCCTGTGGTGCTGCGATGGAAAAAATGATAGATTTTACAAAAATCGAAGATATAAATATACCCTTTTCAATAAAAGGGAACCTAATAAGCTTTTCAGGTCCTGAAACATATGTACAAAATAGATTAAAAGATAATATAGATATTTCAAGTATTAACTATTCGGTGTTTATGTCAATCGGGAAAGCCTTATACAGACTGATAATTACCATTTTAAAGGAATATAATTATAAAAACTTATTAATTGTTGGAGGAGTTGCATCTAATACAATTATTAGGAATTTCCTTGGTGAAAAACTGTCTGAAAATAAGATAAATGCTTACTTTGGGCAAGCGAAATATTGTACTGATAATGCAGTGGGTATAGCGAGTTTAGGGGTTAGGACATATATTAAAAATACTAGTAAAAAATAAGGTGATAATGATATGCAAATAAAAATATTGAATGTTTCCGAAATAAACAAGTATATCAAACGGCTTTTAATTAATGATCCCATTTTATCCAATATCAATGTTAAAGGTGAAGTATCGAATTTTAAATTTCATAATAGCGGGCATATTTACTTCACATTGAAAGATGATAATGGAAAAATAGATTGTATTATGTTTAGGAGCAATGTAGAGAACTTAAAGATATCAATTAAAAATGGAATGAACATCATTGTTAGAGGCTATATTTCCCTATATGAAAGAGATGGGATATATCAATTATATGTTGATAGGGTTGAAGCCGATGGTGTTGGCGATTTATATAGGGATTTTTTGAGGTTAAAGGAAAAACTAGAAGCAAAGGGTCTTTTCAATACTGAGACAAAGAAACAGTTACCCTTTATACCAGAAAATATAGCCGTAATAACTTCACCAACGGGTTCTGCGGTTAGAGATATTATATCAGTTGTTAAAAGAAGATTTCATAAGGTGCAAATAAATATTGTGCCGGTGTTAGTTCAGGGCGAGCATGCTGCTGAATCGATCGTAAAAGCTATAGAGTTATGTAATATTTTTTTAGATATTGATGTGATTATTGTCGCTAGGGGTGGAGGTTCTATTGAAGAATTATGGGCCTTTAATGAGGAGATAGTTGCAAATGCTATTTATAGTAGCCAAATCCCCATTATTTCTGCGGTAGGACATGAAACTGATTTTACAATTGCTGATTTCGTTGCGGATCTCAGAGCCCCAACCCCGTCGGTTGCAGGGGAATTAGTGCTTCCAACTTTAGATAATATTATGGATACATTGAATACATCTTTCAAAAGATTAATGTACGCTATAAATATAAAAATATCGGAACAAAATCAAATTACCAAGACAATTAAAAATAATTATTTTTTCAAATATCCATTAAACCATATTTATGACAAGAAACAAAATTTGGATACAATATATAGGAAACTTCTAAAAAATATTTCTGAAAAGTTTTTTTTAGAAAAGTCGAAACTTAACAATCAGATTTTGCTCCTTAATAGCCTAAACCCTATTTCAATATTGCATAGGGGATATGCCCTTGTTATGGATACTGAAAATAATATGATAAAAAGTATAGATGGATTAAGAAAAGATGATATAATTCAATTAACTTTAGCAGATGGTAGTTTAAAAACTCAAATAATTGAAATTATACAGGAGGATGAAGATTTTGGAAAATATAAGTTTTGAAAATGCAATAAAAGATTTGGATGACATAGTGGAACAGTTGGAAAATAAGGAGCTTTCTTTAGATGATTCATTAAAATTATTTGAAAAGGGTATAAGTTTATATAGATTCTGTAGCAACAAATTGAACCAAGCTGAAGAAAAGATTCAAATGATTGTGGAGGAGAATGGTGTAATACAATCAGTCCCTTTTAAAAGTGAGGAGGATTAACTATGGCCTGGCAACAACAACTTAATTATTATATAGATTTAATTAACAGAGAATTAGATAGCTATATGGATATTAAATCGACAGAAAACCAAATGCTTATAGATGCTATGATGTATAGTTTAATGGCAGGTGGTAAACGACTTCGTCCTATATTGGCATTGGCATCTTATGAGCTTTTTAATAATAAAATCGATGAAGTTTTACCCTATGCCTGTGGAATTGAAATGAAACATACATATTCATTAATTCATGATGATTTACCAGCTATGGATAATGATGATTTTAGAAGAGGAAAGCCT
>CAZUTD010000058.1:2673-8587 GCA_964623185.1 uncultured Clostridiaceae bacterium | reverse complement strand
AAGAAGGCATTAGAAATGGCTATTAATCAAATTGAAAAACAATTTGGCAAGGGTTCCGTTATGACACTTGGAGAAGAGGCAAAATTAAGTATTGAATGTATTTCAACGGGTTCAATTGATTTAGATATTGCACTAGGAATTGGGGGAGTCCCCCGTGGAAGGATTGTCGAGGTTTATGGTCCGGAATCATCAGGGAAAACAACTGTTGCCCTACATATAATTGCCGAAGCCCAGAAGAATGGTGGAACTGCCGCTTTTATTGATGCAGAACACGCCTTAGACCCCTCATATGCAAAAAGATTGGGTGTGGATACAGATAATTTAATAGTGTCTCAACCGGATACTGGGGAACAAGCTCTAGAAATAGCAGAAGCATTGGTGAGAAGTGGTGCATTAGATGTTGTCGTTGTTGATTCAGTAGCTGCATTGGTACCCAAAGCCGAAATTGAAGGGGAAATGGGAGATGCACATGTCGGTCTGCAAGCTAGGTTGATGTCGCAAGCTTTACGAAAATTAGCAGGAGCCGTAAATAAATCGAATACAACAGCAATTTTTATTAATCAATTGAGGGAAAAGGTGGGTATAATATTTGGTAATCCAGAAATAACTCCAGGAGGTCGTGCCTTAAAATTTTATGCTACAATCCGATTGGAAGTTAGAAGATCAGAGGTAATTAAACAGGGCAATGATATGCTTGGAAATAGAACTAGAGTTAAAGTTGTAAAAAATAAAGTAGCTCCACCATTCCGTCAGGCAGAATTTGATATAATGTATGGCGAGGGAATATCAAAACACGGTGATGTTTTAGATGTTGCAGCAAATATCGACATTGTCAAGAAGTCTGGGGCTTGGTATAGTTATGGAGAACATAGATTGGGGCAAGGACGTGAAAATTCCAAACAATTTTTAAGAGAAAATCCTGATTTGTTTTTAGAGATAGAACAAAATATAAGAAAACATTATAATTTACCTATTACTGAAGAAAATAGAAATGAGGATGAAACAATAAGTAAGGCGAATAAAAAATAGTTCCAGCATGTAGCGATATTTTAAAACAAAACTTTCTTTTTGAATGTTTTGTTTTTTTAAAATTAAAACAGTCGTATTGTAAGAAACTGATAAATGTTGATATGATATTCAGATGAAAATGAATTCCTTATGGTATAGCTGAACAAGATATAGACATTAATTAAATTACGTGAAAATCCTATTGTTTATCTTGAATAATAATCAAGATAAAAGCGTGATTTTAGATGAAATTCAAAACAGGAATCTAACTTGACACTTAATTAAAAAAGATATACAATGAAATCGAATCATTGTCATTAAATGATTTAAAGCAGTTTTCATGATTAAAAGTTTATATTAATGGAATGAAATAATGATCTGAACTGAAAACTTAATAAAGGAGGTGTCCACATATTAATAATGGCTTAATCACACTTATAGTTTTAGTTACTGCAGTAATAGGATGCCTTATCGGCTATTTTATTCGAAAAAACATTGCGGAGAGTAAGTTAGGCACTGCTGAGGAATTGGCAAAACGATTGATTGAAGAGGCGGAAAAAAATGCTGAAACATCAAAAAAGGAAATTTTGCTAGAGGCTAAGGAAGAAGTCCATAGACTTCGTAATGAATTTGAACGAGAAAGTAGAGAAAGGCGTAACGAATTCCAAAAAACAGAAAGAAGATTAATACAGAAAGAGGAAACTTTAGATAGAAAATCTGATGTATTAGAACACAAGGATGAGAAGTTAAATATAAAGTTAAGAGAATTAGAAAAACAACAAGAACAAATACAATTGCTTCATGAAAAGCAATTCTTAAAACTTGAAGAACTATCGGGTTTAACTTCCGAGCAAGCACGGGAGCTTCTGTTAAGTGATATTGAAAAAGAAATTAAACACGAAGCTGCTATAATGATTAGAGACATCGAGGCAAAAGCTAAAAATGATGCGGACAAAAAAGCTAAGGAGATTATTGCTTATGCAATTCAAAAATGTGCAGCTGACCATGTGGCTGAAACCACGGTAACAGTTGTACAATTACCTAATGATGAAATGAAGGGCAGAATTATCGGACGAGAGGGCAGAAATATTAGGACTCTTGAAACTTTAACAGGTATTGATTTGATTATCGATGATACCCCTGAAGCAGTAATATTATCCGGGTTTGACGCTATTAGACGTGAGGTTGCAAGACTGGCTCTTGAAAGGTTAATAGTGGACGGTAGGATTCATCCAGCAAGAATTGAAGAAATGGTTGAAAAAGCTAAGAAAGAAGTAGATGATATTATCAAAGAAGAAGGGGAACAAGCAACATTTGATACTGGTGTCCATGGGCTTCATCCTGAACTAATTAAATTATTAGGAAGATTAAAATATAGAACAAGCTATGGTCAAAATGTGTTAAAGCATTCCGTAGAAGTATCTTATTTAGCGGGAATTATGGCGGCAGAATTAGGCGTAGATATCAAATTAGCAAAACGAGCAGGATTGTTACACGATATTGGTAAAGCTGTTGATCATGAAATCGAAGGCACTCATGTGGAAATAGGAATGGAACTACTTAGGAAATATAAAGAATCCAAAGAAGTAATACATGCTATGTCAACACATCATGGGGATTATGAACCTGAAATAATTGAAGCTGTTCTGGTAACTGCTGCTGATGCTATATCTGCTGCAAGGCCGGGAGCAAGACGGGAAACATTAGAGTCATATATTAAACGCTTAGAAAAATTAGAACAAATAGCGGATAGTTATGACGGTGTTGAAAAATCTTTCGCAATCCAAGCAGGTCGAGAAATAAGGATTATGATAAAACCGGAACAATATAATGATGAAGAGATGGTTGTTCTGGCAAGAGAGATTACGAAGTGTATAGAGGATGAATTGGAATACCCAGGACAAATTAAGGTTCATATTATTAGGGAAACAAGGGCAATTGAATATGCTAAATAAAAAAACTGCTAAGGCAGTTTTTTTATTGGGAATATTGCATATTTGAGATAACTTTTAATAAAACTTTTTGAAATATGAAGGTATTATTAAAAACAAGTAGAATATTTATGTATAATAGAATGCATCAATTATTTGAAGAAAAAAACATTATACCAAAGGGGGCTTTTTAAAAATGGAAGTGTTAAAAGTGTCAGCAAAATCAAAACCAAATTCTGTTGCTGGAGCATTAGCAGGGGTTTTAAGGGAACGCGGAACTGCTGAGATTCAAGCTATTGGGGCTGGGGCCTTAAATCAGGCGGTAAAAGCAGTGGCAATTGCTCGTGGATTTGTAGCTCCTAGTGGGATTGACTTGGTATGTATACCTGCATTTACGGATATTGAAATAGATGGAGAGGAAAGAACCGCTATCAAGTTAATTGTGGAGCCCAGATAAAATATAAAAAGTTTAGAAGCTTACTGTAATTGGTAAGCTTTTTTGTTGTTATGGGATATATAGTTGGTTCAGAAGTTAAGTAATAAAACTTATGTAAAGGAGTAAATTTATGGAATATATAGATATGCATACTCATACTATTAATTCTGATGGGGATCTGACCCCAGAACAGTTAGTTGATTATGCATTACAAAAAAAACTTGCAGGTATTGCTATAACTGACCATGATACAATCAATGGAATTGATCAAGCAATTATTTATTCTAAAACAATCAAAAATTTTCTAGTTATCGCTGGAATTGAATTAAGTACAGAATTATTGGATGAGGAAATTCATATACTAGGATATTACATAGATTATAAATCAGATATATTAAAGAATACTTTAAAAAAAATTCAATGTTATCGTCTGAATAGGGTGAAAAAGATTGTTGATAGATTGTCCGAGTTAGGAATTTTTATTACATATGATGAAGTGTTAAATGTTGCGGGAAAAGGGACAGTGGGAAGACCACATATTGCTAAATTTTTAGTGGAAAGAGGTTATGTTAAATCAATAAACGAGGCCTTTACTAAATATTTAAATAAAGGATGTGTTGCTTATGTTCCAAGATATAAGTTAACAGTTGACAAGGCTATAAATCTGATAAAAAATGTAGGGGGATTGCCTGTATTAGCACACCCTGGTTTGATTGTAAATCAGCAGATGATAGCAGAAGTTTTAAAAAAAGGAATTGAAGGCATAGAAGTTTATCATCCTGAACATAGCTGGCAGGACAAAATAAAATTTTTAGATATTGCCCAAAGGCATAAATTAATTGTAACAGCTGGTTCGGATTTTCATGGTTTGTCTTTTGCAAGTAATCGACACGGTGATTTAGGCAGTGAAAAGATTTCAAAAGAATATATTAAATCAGTTTACAGGGGATATTAAGAGGTGGACAATGTAATGAATAAGAAAAACGTTAGAAATAGACAATTTCATTCTAAAATTGGTACAACACAATTAGTTAAGTTATATATTTTACATTTACTTTCTCATAAAACTTATTACGGAAAGGAGTTAATCAACGAAATTTCAAAATGTATGGATAATAAATGGGAACCCAGCCCGGGTATGATATATCCCCTGTTAAGGGAGTTAGAATATAATAATTATGTTAAAGGTTCTTGGAAAGAACCGGATAGAAGGAGCATAAGACATTATCGCATAACTGATGACGGTTTGACGTATTATAATAATATTAAAAGGGTGTATAGATCAACTTTGCTAGACTCCCTAGAAATTATTAAAAATGCCTTAAATGATATTTATAATATAAAAGATTAGCTTTATATCTATGAGAAAGTTAAAAAATTTGATAAAATAAAATATAATGATTATATAAAATATTTTCATTTAAGTTTACAAAACGAAATATTATAGGAGGAGGGAAGATATGAATATTAAACTGTCTGAACAAAAACTTTCCATATCACCATCAGTGACTTTATCTATTGATGCAAAAACAAAACAAATGAGGGCAGATGGGATTGATGTAATTAGTTTTGGAGTTGGGGAACCTGATTTTAAAACCCCAGAAAATATTAGGAACAAAGCTATAGACCTAATACAAAAAGGGACAATAGGGTATACAGCCGCTTCTGGGCTACCAGAACTAAAGAGAACTATTTGTGATAAATTGAAAAGGGATAACAATCTATCCTATCACCCCGATGACATTATTGTTTCTAACGGGGCGAAGCATTCATTGTTTAATGCGTTCCAGGCTATATGCAATCCTGGAGATGAGGTAATTATCCCCATACCATATTGGGTCAGTTACCCTGAAATTGTAAAAATGGCATCCGCGATTCCAATCTTTGTAGAATGTAGCGAAAAAAATGAATTTAAATTAAAGAAAGAGGATTTGTTATCTGCAATAACATCTAAAACCAAGGCTATTATGTTAAATAGTCCGTCCAATCCAACGGGAGCGGTATATTCTAAAAGTGAACTGGAGGAGATTGCTGAAATTGCAATTAAAAATAATATTATTGTTGTTTCTGATGAAATATATGAAAAGTTAGTATATGATGGAGAGACCCATACAAGCATTGCAAGTCTAAATCAAGCTATTAAAGAAAAAACTATTGTAATTAATGGTATGTCTAAGGGGTATGCTATGACTGGATGGAGAATAGGGTACACTGCATCATCAAGATCTATAGCGAAAATTATGGGGAATTTTCAAAGTCATACAACCTCAAATCCTAATACTATAGCACAATATGCAAGTATTGAGGGTTTGGGTGGTGACCAATCGTCTGTAGAGAAGATGAGAAAAGCCTTTGATGCGAGAAGGAAGTATATGGTGAACAGGATAAACCAGATTGAGGGTCTATCTTGTATTGTACCAAAGGGTGCTTTTTATGTCATGATGAATATTTCTGGTTTGATTGGTAAGGAGATTTACGGCAAGGTAATAACAAATTCAATAGATTTAGCTGATATAATATTAGAAAATGCAAATGTAGC
>CAZUTD010000058.1:0-2663 GCA_964623185.1 uncultured Clostridiaceae bacterium | reverse complement strand
CCCGGGATTGCTTTTGGCTCTGATGAATTTGTAAGATTGTCATATGCAACCTCATTAGAGAATATTGAACTCGGATTAAATCGAATTGCAAATTGTTTAAATTACTAGATAAATTTTTGCTGATAACTATTATTAAAAACTTATGAATACTAATCTATTAACTGTAACCTTAATGTCTAAAATTGATTAATTGACAATATAAACTAAAAAGACTAGACTATGTTATATAATACACACCAAGAATTAAAGTATTATAATCCAGATCCTTATTTAAATTTTAAGGGATGTGTAATAATTGCGTTTACAGAAATACTTAGCAGTTTGCGGGGTAGCTTCAAGAAGAAAAAGTGAGGAACTAATAAAAAGGGGTATAATCAAAGTAAATGGAAAAGTAGTTACGCAGATGGGGTATAAAATACAGGCTGGTAAAGACATAATTACAATCAAAGACCAGTTAATTGAACTTGAGAGAAAAAAAATATATGTTTTATTAAATAAGCCTAATGGATATATAACCACGGTTTCAGACGAGTTTAACCGTAACAAAGTAACTGACTTGGTAGATTTACCGTATAGGCTTTTTCCGGTGGGTAGACTAGATTATAATACCTCTGGCCTGTTACTATTAACTAATGACGGGCAATTAACATTTAAATTAACACACCCTAAGTTTGGAATTTTAAAAACATATATTGCAGAAATAAAGGGGATGTTGGATGATAAGAAGATTAAAGCTTTTGAAAGGGGTATTATGATAGACAACTATATAACCCAGCCGGCCAAAATTAGGATTATAAGAAAGCTTAAGAACAATAGTATTGTGGAGATAAGTATAAGTGAAGGAAGGAATAGACAGATTAGAAAAATGTGTAAAGCTATTGGAAATCCAGTTATTTCTTTGCAAAGGATTGCCATGGGAAACTTGAAATTGAATGAACTTCCAATAGGTAGCTGGAGATACTTAACTGATGGGGAAGTTGATTATTTAAAAAACTTGTAAGTCTGTTTTGTAATAAATTGCATTTCAAAGTTGTGGGGGAAGAAAATGATTATTATAAGAAAAGTTTTTGATTGTGAAATAGAATCATTAATATGTTTTTATAAAGAATATATAGAATCTTCAAACTATATGGAAAGTGAATTTATTGTTGCTTTTGATAATAGTAAATCATTGGGTTTTGCACAAATTGTTTTGGATGAATCTATAGCCGAAATTAGAATGTTATATGTAAATCCAGATGCGAGACAGCAGGGTATGGGAGATGGAATATTACGAACCACTTTGAATTACTTAGAAAAACAAGGGTATAGATGGGTAATGGTTCGAAACAATGATAATTTAAAAGATTTCTTTATTAAAAAAGGTTTCAAATCCCTGGATAGTTCTAATATTTTGCTTGAGCTTGGAAGCATTCCCAGTAACTATCAAAATTCCGAGTCATATTATTGTAATATTCCAGATTTCTTTGAAAAGGGATGTAAAAAAAGATGAGTATTAAATCAATCAGTAGGGCAACGGATTTTGTACATTCAATATTAAAGCAAAAAATCCATAATGGGGATATAGTGGTCGATGCAACTATGGGAAATGGTCATGATATTTTTTTTCTATATCAGCAAGTGGGAAATGATGGTATTGTTTATGGTTTTGATATACAGCATGAATCCTTAAAAAATACATTGCAACTATTTAAAAAAAATAATGTTGAAGTAAATTTAACAAACCTTAATTTTATTTTAGATGGTCATGAAAACATGAATAAGTATATTGACAAACCCATTGATGCTGCAATGTTTAATTTGGGTTATTTACCGGGGGGAGATAAGACGATTGTCACTAAACCTAGGACTACAATTAAAGCCCTTTCAACCGCATTATTCCTGTTGAAAAAAGGTGGTGTAATATCTCTTATTATTTATTACGGCCATAGTGGTGGGTTAGATGAGAAGAACAGCCTGCTTGGATATATTAACCAACTTCCACATTCACAATATACTGTTTTAAGCTGTAATTATACAAATCAAAAAAACAATCCTCCTATTGTTTTATTTGTAGAAAAAAAATAAACTAATTTAAATTTTTATTTAATTATATACATAAGGTATTGATGATTACATATAATTGACAAATTGCTTACAGGCACCACCGATTTAAATTTAACTTGAAATGGCTAGTATTTTGTATGAGGGGGAAGGTTAAATGAGTACAAAAATAAAGATAACTGAAACTGTGCTTAGGGATGCACACCAATCCTTGTTGGCTACACGAATGAAAACAAAAGACATGTTGCCCATATTAGAAAAAATAGATGAGGTGGGTTATCACTCAATAGAAATGTGGGGTGGAGCTACTTTTGATTCTTGTTTAAGATTTTTAAATGAGGACCCATGGGACAGGTTGAGAACCATAAAAAAGACTGTTAAAAAAACAAAACTACAAATGTTATTGCGTGGACAAAATATATTGGGCTACAATCATTATGCAGATGATGTAGTAAGTGAGTTTGTTAAAAAAGCTATTTATAATGGGATTGATATCATTAGAATTTTTGATGCATTGAATGATCTAAGAAACTTAGAAACGGCCTTAAAGGTTACCAATCAAGAAGGTGCCCACGCACAATGTGCAATTTCATATACAACTAGTCCAGTACACAATATAG
>CAZUTD010000057.1:0-8595 GCA_964623185.1 uncultured Clostridiaceae bacterium | reverse complement strand
GTTTCATTTTATTCTCCTTCACCAAATACAATATTTCGCTTCACATAATTCTACTGATGTTCATTAACTTGATATGATTATATCAGTCTTTAAGTGTTTTTTAAATCATCAGTTAATTTTACTCCCACCTCTATAATACAGTGTCCTTTTTTAGTGTACCCTACTGAATACATCGATTACTTATAAAAAGGTATGAATTTAAGGTAGTTTCAAAGGTATAATCCTTTTAAAAGTGTACCTTACTTTTAACCATCCTAAAAGTACAGAAAAATGTAATGAATATATTCTTTTATTTTACTTTATAAGTTTATGTTTTCGTTATTTTTAACCTTACCATTAATTCATAGCTATGATAACCTTAATCTCATCATACACTTTTTTTTTCTTCTGCCTTATCCAATATTGTTAAAAACTGTATATTCTTCTCTGTGTATAAATCTCATGACAGGATGCCATTTCTTTTGATAATTAGCCATTCCTGTATATTCACCTATTGGATAACCTTCTGTATTCCTACCACGCACTCTACGTGCGTGGATAATGCATACTTTATATAACAATATGAGAAGGGCTACCAAGATAAATCAATTAAGGAAATTGTATACGAGATGTTTTCTTATGGTAATGGGGCTACAATGTCCGGCAAAAAAGATGGACTAGTAAATATGGGCGGTTTTTTAGCCTTAAACGACAAGGATTTATTTATGGAAGCAAGGGAGTTGGTTGTAGTTTATGAGGGGATGCCTTCTTATGGTGGGATGACAGGGCGGGATATGCAGGCTCTGGCATTAGGCTTAAGGGAAGCAATGGATGATAGCTATGCAGATCATAGGGTAAGGCAGGTAAGATATTTTGGAGATAGGTTGCTAGAGGCTGGAATTCCTATAATTGAGCCAGTCGGAGGCCATGCTGTATTTTTAGATGCCAGAAGATTTTGTCCCCATATACCTCAATAACAATTCCCAGCACAGGCATTAACTGCGGCCATATATGAGGGCTCCGGCGTGAGGGGTGTAGAAAGGGGAGCGGTTTCAGCAGGAAGAGATAAGGAAACTGGGGAAAACATATATCCCAAGCTTGAAACGGTTATGTCTTCCCAGAAGGGTATTTACCTATGCACATATAGATTATGCAGCAGAATCAATAATAAGGTTATTCAAAAAACGCAATGAAATAAAAGGTTTACGCTTTACTTATGAGCCTAAACAACTAAGATTCTTTATGGGCTTATTTGAACCAATAGAATAATAATTATTTGAACACAATCATGGATTTGCAATATCTTAACAAGGGTATTGCAAAACCAATTCTTATATGGTAGAAGCTGGCTACTATTTGTAGATGTTTTTCAGGGGCCTGTGTCACAAATGTTTGACTACTATAGATAATGACACTATCTTAGTCTATAGACAACTTGTTTTTTCCCAGAACATATTATATAATGTATTGGTTAATACAGAAAGGGAGAAGTTTTATGGGCACAGAATTTAATAGTGATATATTAAAAATAATGCAAGAAAATAATAACAGTAATGCCGACGAAATTAATGAAGCCTTCAATACATTAAATTATTATATGGAAAAGGTTTATAGATTTATTTTGGCCTACCATGATTATATATATGCAAAAAGGGATTATGGAATGAATATGGGTCACACAATGATTGAAATCCACATACTGACAGATATTGTAGATAAACCCGGTACTAATGTGACTGAATTAGCATTAAAATGGAAAAGAACAACCAGTACGATTTCCGGTATTATTAAAGCATTGGTAGACAGGGAGTTATTAATTAGAATTAGGAATGAGCAAGATGGCAAGGTTAATGATTTATATGCAACTGAGTTAGGTCAAAAACTTGTCCTGATGCATAAGAAACATGATAATAAAACTATAACGGAAAATATACTTATGCTTTTAAAAGAAGTTTCCCTTGATGATTTAAATTCCTTCTACAAAGTCTGTGAGGTATATGCAGACCTGGTGGAAAAGATTAATCCATGATTCTTCATATAAGCAGTAACAATAAGAAAGTGTTGGGAAAACAATATGGGTAAAGCAATTGTCTTCATAGTACATAGAAAGGTGCTTTTATATCACATAGGATAATCTTATGAGCCTAGGTTACAAATATACTTAAATACAAAAAACATTCTATATTTATTTTCAAATAAAAGTGACCAGTTAAATACTAATTAGAGATGGCAGAGTTTGGAGGCTAGTCAGCTTCAAATAAACTATGCCATCTTTTTATATTAGTTGTAGATTTTGATAAATCTAAATATTTAGGGGTGTTCATATTATGAATATAAGTAAAGTTTCAAAAGATAAGAAAGCATATATTGATTTGTTATTATTGGCCGACGAACAAGAGAGCATGATAGACAGATACTTAGAAGGTGGTGAAATGTTTGTTTTAAACGATAATGGAGTAAAAGCCCAATGTGTGGTTACCAAAGAGGCGGACGGTATTTATGAGCTTAAAAATATAGCGGTTATACCTGATTGCCAGCGAAAGGGTTATGGAAAAAGGCTGATAGATTTTCTATTTTCATATTACCCCGATTGCAAATCAATGCTTGTTGGGGCAGGTGATGTTCCCTCTGCACTTATTTTTTATAAAAAATGTGGCTTTGTAGAATCACATCGAATACATAACTTTTTCACAGACAATTATGACCATCCCATGTTCCAAGATGGAAAACAGCTTATTGACATGGTATATCTAAAACGGGAATAGGGTGATGTTAGAAATGAATGATTTAAAAGAAAATATAGAAAAACTTCACACAACAGAATTAGGAGTAGGGCGCATAAAGAAAAATTTAAACCTGGATGTTGAAGATGTTGTTGAATGGTGTAAGGAAACTACAAAGCATGCTGATACCGTAACTAGGCGGGGCAAGAATTGGTATGTCTATAGTGAAGGGGTGGTTATAACTGTAAATGCAAGTAGCAATACAATTATTACAGCACACAGGGTAAAGCCCAAAGCATACAGAACTAAGGACTCAATATAAAATTTGAATGGATGTCTTTACTAATGCTCTCTTTTTAAGGCATAGAAAGAGAGGTGGAATTACCCAAAATAGAGTATTTTATTGTTAGGAGGTATAGGTGTGAAATGGATAGAGCGGTTAAATAATGCGGTTAATTACATCGAGGAGAATATAGAAGGACCTGTTAACTTGGAAGAAGTATCAAAAATTGCCTGTTGTTCAACATATCATTTTCAAAGAATGTTTGCATATATAGCTGATATTACATTATCGGAATACATACGTCGAAGGAGAATGTCTTTAGCAGCCGTAGATTTGCAGGATGGTTGTGAAAAAGTGATAGATATTTCATTAAAGTATGGTTATGATTCGCCGACAGCATTTAATCGAGCTTTTAAAAGCATACACGGGATACCACCCTCACAAGCAAAAGAAAGAGGTGCAGTATTGAAAGCATTTCCTCCTATAAGCTTCAATATAACAATAAAAGGGGATAATGAGATGAATTTTAGAATCGAAAAAAAAGAGGCATTTAGGATTGTAGGGGTTTCAGAAGCATTAGAGACAAAAATTGAGAAAAATTTTAAGATAGTACCACAAATGTGGGGAAAAGCTGTGACTAATGGAACAATATCTAGACTTGTCCCTATGATGAATGGGATGCCACAGGGGCTTTTAGGAATTAGCGTCTGTAATGAATCAGATAATTGGCGGTATTATATTGCAGTTGCAAGTAAACAACCAATAGAAAATGACTTAGAAGAGTATATTGTACCCTGCTCTATGTGGGCAATATTTTCTGGCGAAGGCACAAATCGTTCTATACAGGAACTAGAAAAAAGGATTATAACAGAATGGCTTCCTACTTCAGGATACGAATATGGAAATGCACCTGATATAGAGGTATATCTAAATCCTGACCCCAATAATGCAAAATATGAAGTTTGGATTCCAGTTGTAAGAATAGGGGGCTAATACCTATGAACTGGGAACCATGGACAGGTATACCATAATGATAAGGCAACCAGATTTCGTGACGGAGGAGTTGCTAGCTAGAGCATTTGAAAGTGTAAGAAGAAAGAAGCCCCACCCACTTTTATGTGATATTACTTTTACTAGCATAGAAGATGGCTTGTCTGTTCAAATACTTCATTTAGGGTCATATGATAAAGAGACTGAAAGTTTTAAAAAAATGGAGGAATTTATGGCAAGCAACAATCTTGAAAGGACTTCCTTACAGCACCGGGAAATTTATCTTTCTGATGTGAGAAAAGTTGAGCCATCAAAACTGAAAACCGTCCTAAGATATCCGGTTAAGGCAAAATCATAAAAATATATCTAAATATTCCAGCATAAAATTGGTAGATTATTTTAGTAGATGCAATTAACTTCAAAATCAAATACTGATAGGAATGGCGTAATTACCGGGGAATTTTGGTCACATATGGGATGATTTTTATTTCCTTATGCAGCATTTATTTTTATTGCATATGTAATTACCCCTAAGCTTGTCGATATCATGACCTTCAAGTATTAATAACTTTTCTCTTAGAAAACCAGCCCCACTCCTGCATATACCTAAGCCCCTTTGTGGAACTACCCTATGGGTTGGTATAAAATAAGACACCGGATTTTTTGTGATAGCATTACCTACGGCTCTGGCTGCTCCTGGCTTACCTAATAATTGTGCCAAGTCTTTATATGTGCAAATATTTCCTGCTTCTATTTTACCAACAGCATTTAGAACAGTTTGTTGGAAGGGTGTAAAATCACTTAAATCCAGGGCCATCTTATGGTATCCGGTTTCCAGGAAGACCCATGTTTCTTTGACCAACCTAGATACTATGGGGTCTAAATTCTTATTTTCATTGAAGGACCTTAAATTAATAATAAATTCTCCATTATTACCTCTCAGTGATAAGTATTTTAATCCAGTAGGGGAAAAAGTAGCACTAAGTGTATCTGTTTCTAGAAATTCTATAATCCGATTTATCTGCATTCTTAAATCTCCTTTTAAATTTGTTTTAATATTTATAGCCCTTATTGATGTTCCACCAATTATTCCCTCGTATTAACTTTAAAAATATGCAGCAAATTAACACTATAGCCAAGTGGGGGTGAAAATAATGGCAAAACAATCAAATCCAAATGCTAGGAGGGCCCTTGAGGAAATGAAAATGGAGATAGCTGATGAACTAAATAGTAAATTAACTTATGCTGGTCAGGTTGGAGGTACTATGACCAAAAGATTGGTTGAAATGGGAGAAAGACAGTTATTAAAGGGTAAGAAGGCGGACGAAATATCTAAACCTAATCAATAACTTTTATTTGGTCAAATCATATGCGATATTAGTTTTAAGACACATTAGTAGCCAGGTCCAACAAGCGTATAAATAGGAATCCAAAGAGGTTTACTTCTTTGGATTTTGTTCTTCTTTTTTCATAAGTTGCCTTTGTCCATCAGCTACCAAATTTCTAACAATTATACCCGAGTGTTTCGATGCTAAATTTCCAAGATCATCAAGGCCAAACTCATTAGCAATTTCCATTTTATATTTTTCAAACGCCTCCCTTGCTTCGGGAACTACTAGTTTATTTTTGGATATATCAATCGCCTCCTTTACCTTTACTTTACATGTATAACGGACAAAGGGGCAGGGGAATGAAATATTTGTTTTATGTATTTTATCCAGCCCATAGATATTTCTTTTATATAATTTCAAGTGTGATGATGACTAGATAAAAATTTATATTATTAGTATTATGAGTTAATTTCCAGGGAATTTCATGAATTTATGGAGGGGAGTATATTCCCATGTCAAAAAACAAAATGTTTATTCCGTCATTAAAATTTCACTGGCTTACACCTTTCTATGACCCCTTGGTTGATTTATCAGGAAGGGTAAAAAATATTAGAAAGGCTCAGCTAGTTCAAGCCAATATAGGTAATGATAATATGGTTCTTGATTTTGGTTGCGGCATAGCTACATTAACGATTATGGCCAAAAATAAATTTCCACAAGCAAGAATGCATGGCATCGACATTGATCCAAGTGTATTAGAAATTGCTCGTAATAAGGCTAAGAACAATGAATATAATATATTTTTAAAAACCTATGGTGGTATTTCCTTGCCTTATGACAACATAATGTTTGAGAGAGTATTATCAAGTTTTGTATTTCACCACTTAAATAGGAGCCAAAAAATAAGGGCATTAAAAGAAATATACAGGGTATTAAAAATTAATGGAAAACTCCATATTGCTGATTTTGGTAAAGCTAAAAATATTTTTATACGGCTAGTTTTTCTACCTATTCAATTTTTTGATGGGTTTATTAATACTAATGATAATATAAAGGGGTTTTTTCCTGAAATTATCAAACAAGCTGGTTTTGATAAGGTCTTTGAATGCCAACGGATAAATACTTTAGTTGGCAATGTTTCATTATACAAAGCTATTAAATTAAAGTAGGCCACATTAAATATAAGTCGAATAAAATATCCTTAGCTAGGGACAGGGGGTATTTTATTTTGCCTACACTGGCAAATGTAGTACAGCCAATATGGCCATAAATTGCCTTCATACTATGCTTTCCAAGTATTTATCACCTTGTATCTGAAGTTTATTCGCAAGGGAAAAAACCTTGGATAGATTTGCTGCATTAAAAAATATTCTCTGATTTATTTTAAAAATGCTTTCAAACTGCAAGCTCCTATATTGGGCAATATATTGTCTAATTTAATAATAGTAGGTAAATCCAAGCTAGTTAATGCATTGTCTAACAAAAGCTAATATATAATTGGAGTAATTATGACCATGATTCAAAGAGTCCATACCTAGCATCCAAAATTTTGCCTGTGTATTGAATACTAGCCTAAGTTTAGATATACTAAATTTAAGAATTTTAAACATTGGAGTTCTGTATAAGGGGGAAGGCTATGTCATACGAAAAGATATTTGATGATGTTAATTTTAACGTTCAGGTAAATCGCTTGTTATCCTACGGAGATATAGCATGTAACAGGGAAGAGGTTTATAATATTGCTACAAAAATACACGATTTTGATACATGGTACCTGGAATGGAGGAAAATTGCAGTAAAAGCCGAGGGTGAGGGCAGGTATATGCACAGCATGTATTATTATCGCATGGCAGAATTCATGCTTACAGATGATGATCCTAATAAGGATATTATGTACTACAAATGTAGGGAAATGTTTGATAGGGCAGTTCCCAGGGCTCATAAATATAAGGTTCCGTATAAGGGTTGATACCTACCATGTTTAAGAATAGGGGCAGACTCCCCGGGGAAAACAATACTTATCCATGGGGGTATGACTCCTTTATTGAGGTATTTGTTTCCCCGGCGAAATATTTTGCTACGTGAAGAATGAAGCCCACAGTTTTAATTTAGGTCTAAAAATAATATATGGAAAGGACTAACAAATGAAAAGGAAGAATATAATTATACTACTTGTACTTATACTAATATCTTTTATGAATAATTCATATGCCATGGATGAAGCCATGGATTGGACAGAAGAAGAAATACTATTTATGAAAAACAACCCAATTATAAGGCTTGGAGTTGACCCTAAATTTGTTCCCTTTGAATTTATTGATGATAACGGGGAACACAAGGGGATAGCCGCCGATTATCTTAAGTTGGTTTCCGAAAAAACAGGTCTCCAATTTGAGGTCCAGGAAGGATTAACATGGCCAGAGGCATATGATTTAGCATTAAGGGGCGAAATCGATGCTTTGCCGGCTGTAGGCATGACTCCGGAACGATTGCAAAATTTTCTTTTATCGGAACCTTATTATTATTTTAAGAGGGTTATTGCAACTAGGGATACTGACACCGATATTGGCAGTCTTGCTGATTAGGAGGGTTTTGCAGTTGCGGTACAAAGAAATAGTTCTCATCATAGTTACATGCTTGCCCATAAAAATATCTCCTTAAGCTTATATGATTCGGTAGGGGCCGCCCTGTCATCTGTATCAACCGGGGAAGAAAAGGCTTTCCTTGGTAATCTTGCTACGACCAATTATATAATCCGAACTAATGGCTTATCAAATCTAAAGGTTTGTAAGTTTTGAAGCGGAAAAACAACAAGCCCTATATTTTGCCACCCGTAAAGATTGGCCGGAATTAATCAGCATTTTTAATAAGGCGATAGGCTCAATTACAGAAAATGAAAAAGCAAGTATTAACAAGAAATGGATTGACTTGGATACCCAATTGGATTATGGGCCCTTTATCCGTATGATTAAAATAATCGCATCTATTTCCTTTATTGTTTTGGGAGTTTCATTTTTCTGGATTCTGCGATTTCGAAAAGAAATTGAATACAGGAAGGAAATTCAATTATCTTTGGAAAAGGCAAATGAAGAGGCTGATATCGCTAATTGTAAATTACAAGAAGCCAATTGTGAACTTGAAAAAGTATCCATGATTGATGGACTTACTGCCATATCCAACAGGAGATATTTTGATAATTTCCTTCAAAAACTTTGGAACATTACCATGAGGGAAAAGTTCCCAGTGGCAATAATAATGATAGATATTGATAATTTTAAGCAATACAATG
>CAZUTD010000056.1:8189-8600 GCA_964623185.1 uncultured Clostridiaceae bacterium | reverse complement strand
GCGTTTTATGTACTGGGGATGTAGTGCTATCAACTGTATCTGGTGATATAAAATCTATGCCCACTGATTTTATATCTAATTTGCTTAATTCAACCGCTAATTCTTCTGATAAGTGGGGTGCATCATAAACATATCTTTCTTCGCCCCAGTATTTTGAATAACCCGTTCTGATTAATACTATGTCCCCAGGATTTATTTGAACACCTTCCAATATATCTAAGGATATTTCCCTAGTATTCTCCACATCTGCATCGATTATTACTGCCTCCCCAACAAATGTATCTAAGGGTAATTGGTCAATAGTCCTCCCCCCCTCCACACAATGTGCCGGAGCATCGCAATGGGTTCCATTATGTACTGTTGAAGTCAGCTCAGTTATCCTGAATCCACCTTGTGCAATCTGTGCTATTT
>CAZUTD010000056.1:7590-8173 GCA_964623185.1 uncultured Clostridiaceae bacterium | reverse complement strand
CAATATGAATTGGTTTTGTGTTTGGAAATTGTGGCATACCTTTCTCAAATTTTTGAGATAAATCAATAATTTTCATTATATCCCCTCCCCCATTTTATTACAATTGTATTGGATAAAGAACCTTATGTCAATAAATGGTTTTACCCCCACTTAAGCATAAAATAGTACTGGTTTATTATGGTTTATAAACCTTAGAGAATTATTCCCCCATTCGCCCCCCGCTAGCTTTCCTCCACAAATTGTATTCTTAAACCATTGGGATCCTGTACAAAAAAGAATCTAGTATTTGGATTAGGTTCAAAGGGCCCGCTATGAATATCTATACCCTTGGCTTTGACAAAATCCATCATCTGGTCCAATGAATCCACCCCAAAGCCCAAGGCTATATTATTACACATTTCAATATCCCTATTATTAGCATCATAGATAAGCTCTACCTTGGTCTCCCCCTTCCCCAAAAATACTATTTCTACCCCGGGTCCAGCATTAAACCTATTGACTATATCTAGTTTAAGGATATCTCTATAAAACTTTAGAGATTCCTCCATATTCCTAACATTTAATGTTGTCCACTTAAAATCCA
>CAZUTD010000056.1:6442-7580 GCA_964623185.1 uncultured Clostridiaceae bacterium | reverse complement strand
TATATATTCCTCCTAGAATTTATTCTATTTTCCTATGTTCTCAAATACATGCCTTCTATGTATACCTAGGGACTTTTCCTTGCTTATGCTGGATATTTTCATATCCTGTATTGTCTGCTATGTGCCTGGATTGAATACCGGACTGGACCCTAAGCTAGCTGGGTTCTTATAGAAAGTTCTATATTTGTTTATACCTGTCCTCAAATTTTGCTATAATAAAGTCCTCGAATACCTTAAGGTCTCCTATATCTTGTTTCCTTATTAGGGCGGCTTGATTCCCTGTAAAGTAAAAAATAAAATAATCTTTAGTTTCCATCAGAGAAAAAAATTTATCATAATCCAATTCAGCAGTTGAATTAATAGATTTGTTTTCCATCACTATTTTATCCTTGAAGAATTTTAATGTGTTTACACTATCAAAAGTACCCGTTTTATCTGTCTTTATCCTTCGAGCATTCTTTCTTCGTATTTTAAATAAAATGACCCCAATAGAGAGACCAAACAGTAAAATCCAGCTTATAATAAACTTAATCACATCAAAATATCCATTGTTAAGTCCTATTATTACCCCGCCAACCAAAGATATTAATATAAGCATAGGTATTACTAATTTGTTCCGCCTAAAAGTTGCAATATACAAAAACTTTTTATAATCTTCCTTGGTCATACTTGTATTAATAATAATCTCAGCTTGTTCCATTTTGTCCTCCTTTTATACTATGTTTTCATGGCAGCAAATCTTACCTTTCAACCTCGGGATTTAAAGCTTGCAAACCATAATATACTCCTCTTGGTTTTCATCCAAAACTTCGAATCCTACCTGCCTGTACATTTTTACGGCATAATTGTCTTTTTGCACAGCTAGGGAGACTAATTTGTAGCCCTTCGTTTTTAAGTATTCCAGCATCTTTTTCATTAACTCCCTTCCAATACCCTGACCCCGATACTGGGGATAAACTGATATGGCAAACTCCGGTACAGCCTTATCAATATGTCCAAAGGCTTTAATACAACGAACCCATACTGCTCCAACAATTTTACCTTCTATCTCTGCAACAAGACAATGATCATCTTCCCTTGTACCAAATTCATCAATATAAATCCACAAAGAGGGCTCTTGAATTATGGTTCTGGGAAC
>CAZUTD010000056.1:0-6342 GCA_964623185.1 uncultured Clostridiaceae bacterium | reverse complement strand
GCCATCCCTGGATTCCCACTAGTATTTATATATATTTGACCGTCTGGATTAGCCATCTAGGTAGTTTTTATATTCTCATCAGCCCCTATAGTTACTAAACCTGCCCCATGTTTTACAGGCCAATCCAAGTCTAGATTTTAAGATTTACGAAAATAGGTTCTAGAAATTCTGCTTCCTTTTCAGGATTTTCATTATAAACATTATCATAAACTAGTAGCATATATGGCACCTATATGAGAGAACTATTTTGTTGTAAGATTGTCATATGAACTAGGTAATGTTATAAGTCAAATTGATTTAATAACTCTAATATTTCTAATTCCCCCGAATTCGGTGGAATTAGATTTTACTTGTAAAATAATTATTTAATCAATTTCTTTTCAACTTGTTTTTCTAATATTAGCATTTGTTGAATAGCAATTTTATTTAATTTTAATAACCTTTCACCCTGTTCGACCCCATCGTTTATTAAAACAGCATTAATATTCTCCATATTAGATAAACAGATAAGTTCATTAATGGTGGCATAATCTCTAATATTCCCTTTTGTATTGGGATTATCATCCCTCCACTGCTTTGCTGTTTTACCAAATAGTGCTACATTCAATACATCCGCTTCATTAGCATATACAAATGATATTTGTTGCTTTGTTAGTTCTTCAGGGATAAGGTTTTGCTTAATAGCATCAGTATGAATTTGATAATTAATTTTAGCTAATTCTCTTTTTGCACTCCAGCCTAATTGTTTTTGTTCTTCCTCTTTTAGCCTTTGAAACTCTTTAAGTAAATATAATTTAAACTGTGGTGAAACCCAGTATGCAAATTCAAACGCTATATCTTTATGGGCATAGGTTCCACCATATCTCCCTGCTCTTGCAACTACACCTTTTGAATTAGTTCGATTTGTCCATTGTTTTACTGACATCACAAATCTGTTTAACCCAGCTTCATTCATAATTTTATGGTACTCTTCCATGTTAAAATCAGCATTATACATTTCTTCCCATATCCCCATAAATTCTATTGTATTCTTATTTCTTAGCCATTTTTCAATTAAGACTAAGCCATTATCAATGTTTCTCACCATATCTGTTAAAGAAATATAATCTTTTTCTTCTATTTCGACAATAGTTATTTCTGTATCATCCACATAAATTTTAGCCATATCTTCCACCCCTTTGACTTTCCAAGATTCATGAAATTAAATAGGTCTTTCTCTTATAATTTACACATTATTGCTACAAATTCATCAATATAAATCCACAAAGAGGGCTCTTGAATTATGGTTCTGGGAACAGGGTTATCCCCATCTTTTTGAAAAATTGCCTCGTATAAAAAATCAGTAAGCAGGATAATTTCCTTGTTTCTTATTGGCCTAATAATCAAAAATCCCACAACCTTTTCCTAATAAAATAATGTTAATAAAACCATTTAAAATAATATTACTTATTCCCATCTAGCAAGTCAACCACTGACAAAATATAAATAAAAAATCACCCCATAAGAAGCTTGATACCATAGGGAATGGCCTCCATTATATCCGAGGCTATAAGCCCATATTCTCCCTTATCCCTCTTAGCTAAATCACCTGCAAGTCCATGTAGGTAGACACCTAGTTTCGCACTTTCAAAAATCCCTATACCCTGACCAATAAAACTTGCAATAATTCCTGTCAATACATCCCCACTTCCTGCTGTCGCCATCCCTGGATTCCCACTAGTATTTATATATATTTGACCGTCTGGATTAGCCACTATTGTTTTATTGCCTTTCAAAACGACCATCAATCCATATTTGTCTGCCAAATGCTGGGCATAGTATTCCTTTTTATCCTTGATTTTCTGTATATCTTCTTGGACTAACCTTGCCATTTCCCCAAAATGGGGCGTAATCACCCATGGTCCCTTTTTATTCTTTATAACGTTTATATTCTTTGATAAACAATTTAATCCGTCCGCATCTATAAGCAAAGGCAGCTTAATATCTTGGATGATTTCCCCTAGCAATCCCACCCTTTCAGGGTCCACCCCCATGCCAGGCCCTAGAGCTATAACATCTAGACCATCTAAGTTTTTTATTATATCCCCATATGATTCCCTTACAAAATGGCCACTTCCCCCATCATATATGGGTTTTATAATTGCCTCAGTTAATTTTATACTCATTATTGTCTCTAAGCTTTGAGGAATTAAGCTATATACCAGACCCGAACCTGTTCTTAGGGCAGATTGGGCACAAAGATAAGCGGCACCCGTCATCCCCCTGCTACCGGCTATTATTCCTACCCTCCCATAATCCCCCTTGTGGCTATCAATTTTTCTTTTACAGAGTATTTGTCTCATAGATTCACTCCTAATTAGGATTATAGTACTATCCCTCCCTGGTGTGGCATGATATCGTAAATTATACCATCAGAACCTAGCCACATTTCTAATATTATATCCCAATGCCTTCTGTCGTCTACCACTTTAAATGCGGCTAATATTTTACTTGTTCTATTATCTTGATGGTGTCCATAAAAGAGTCTTATATCATGAACTGTAATATCTGTAGTGCTTGGCCCAATCATAGCGTCCTGATCTCCCCTTAAAAACTGGTCAACCACTTCATCTGTCATATAGACCGATATTATGTCAGTTATTTGTCCCATACTAATCCTTACCTTGGGTGCATAAACCAGCTCTATTATATTTTTAATTGTATTTACATATTGAGCTTCGTCCATTCCCAGTATAATATATTCATCATATAAATTTTTGGCATTCATGGCACTAGCTATGTAACAGATTAGCGCCACCACTACTAACAAAACCATAATAAATTGCCATCTTCTAGTAGCCAAATATTTTCACCACCTTACCATCCTCTACGGTGAAATACATAAAATCACATTTGCCACTAGGTGTTCCTATCTTTGCAACATATGTGTTCCCACTATAATTATACATCAGTTCCAATAGCGTTAAATTAGATATATTATAGTGGGTTGGCAACCAATCATCTATACTATCCCCTATCGTAATATGACCTAGTTCAAACCTTTCATCTATAAATTCATCAGGATCCATGTAGCTATAGTCATCTATAACACTATCGCCATAGATTATATATAGATTAGAAAAGTCAGATACCACCCTCCTATAAAAACATGACTCATCTGTCATTTCCCTTATATAGTCCACTTCTCCATCTGGTAGATCATGGCCATAATAATCTATGTAAATATTTATGTACTTCCTGATCTCATCATTGTCATATCTCTCTTCTTTGGTGAACTCATCCAAGCTACTGTAATATTCCCTATCGATAGCCATTGGTATTACAATATCCTTGCCCGACTTGTGTCCACACCCCATTATTGTAATTGCGACGGTTATTAATAATATGATCATGCTAGAGCTAAAATTCTTATCCAAATTACCACCCCCACCATTATTGCCTTTCAGGGCGAAATTTTTATCAACTACACCAAAAAACATTCATTGTTTTTATGCATTTATATATTGGAAAAATACAAGATGGGCATATTCTGTCCCAATTTTTACCGGGAATGAAAAGGCGACATATTTATGTGGTATGATTATTAAATTTGCTTATGTGGAAAATTGAGTAAAATTTTAAAATTATAAGTTTAGTATAAGTCTTGATTTATTTCCTCATCATATAAAACAATAGATATATAATCTTCGAAACTTACATTTTTAGTAACCAATACATCAACTCCATATTTTTCACCCAATAGGTCAATATCCTCTATTGAATTCAGTTCTATAAAAAATCTAGAGACCTTATTAGCGTCAGAATCGTAAACATATACGTAACTAATTACCATCATAATATTTATTGTCTAATATCTTATTATGATTGTGTTAGTTCCTTCCACCTGTTTCTATCCCTTGGCCTTCCCTCACTTCCACTAACCTCCCCTTTGAACCCGCCCCTTAATCTGTTTTTATCTTCCTTTATTTTATTAAATTTCTCTCAAGATATTTTTTTATGGTCCAGTATGGTTTCTACTAACTCTACTAAATCTGACAATTCTTCTACCTAGCCTGATTCAATATATTTTTCCAATCATAACATATCAAACTATCTCAAGCACTAATATTTTACCGTCCTCTTCTATTATTTCAGGTATTTTATCCCTAACTAATTTATTATATTTTATGGTTGCCATGATTGCATTCCTGTATAATATCTTTGATTTATTACAATACACATATATATTCTATTTTTCGAGGCAAAGACCCTTTTTTTTGTAAGTTTTTGTCTATTGAATTTTTCATCTTCTTATGTGTATGATAATTTTCATTTTCTTGTATAAAAATAGATGTATTAAGGGTTAGGTATCCTAATACATCCATTGTTTGAGTAGTCCTGCCTTGTAAGGGCCTATATAACAAAATATTTTATACAATTTTATTAATTAAATATTCTTTTTCTAGTGCCAAAGTAAATTTTCTAAAAGTTCCTAACCTCATTTACACTTCTCCCATTTTTTCTGCCACTCTTCCCTGGTCATATAGTTTATGTGACCCCTTCTTTCTTCGCCCATAAGGGGTACTGGAACAGAATCATAAGTCTTGTAATAAATAAATCCAAGCTTTTTTTGGACCCGTTTGGACTTGATATTGCCATCGTAATAGGCACACCAAATATGACTCATATTTAGGTCTTCAAATCCACGGCGGATTAGTTCCCTTGCGGCTTCAGGAATAATCCCCCTTCCCCAAAATTCTTGGCCAAGCCAATAACCAAGTTCGCACTCATCATCTTTTTTAGTTAGGACAGAGTCATAACCCACTTTAAGCTCTATGCATCCAATTGCAATATTATCTGTTTTTAAACATACTGCATAACATTCTTCCCCCGAAAAAACATTCTTAATTACTTCCCGACTTTCATCTATATTTTTATGTGGGGGCCAACCTGCAATAGGCCCAACATCAGGATTTTTGGCATGCTTATATAAACTTTCTGCATCCTTTTTCTCCCATGGACGAAGTATTAGCCTTTCTGTACTTAATTTCATAGGCAATCATTCCTTTGCTTGCTAGGGTATAGTATCAACAATTGTTTGGACCTCCCCTATAATTATATCATATAGTTTAAATGCAATGTTCTATTCAAATCTAGTTGATTGCTTATCTTAAATAGCATGAGGGTCTTGAATCTTAAAGCAAGGTTACTTTCCCGGGGTTTTAAAGCTTTGAAAATTATAGGTGAAAGTTAATGCAATTTAATGCTAACAATCTCGGAATTACTAGCTAACCGCATTGGCATTCCCCAGGTTCCTACTCCAGATGTAACAAGAATATGAGGACTCTTGCTATCTTTTCTGTAATATCCGTAGTCCACAGTAAACATTGCCCTTGTAAATAGAGAGCCCGGAAATATCTGCCCCCTATGGGTGTGGCCGGCAAGGACCAGGTCAACTTCATTTCCGTATTCACTGATATTTGCGGGGTTATGGTCCATAACGATAATTGGAAGTTTTAAATCTATCTCTGCCACCACCTCTGCAAAATTCTTTCGGCTCATATCTCCAAAGCCTCCAATCGGAGAAGAATCCAACCGCCCAATTAAAATCAAACTTTCATCAATGACAAGGTAGTCATCATTTAAAACTGTTATGTTGCTATCTTTAAGAAAATCCAGCATCTTGCCCAGTGTTCCCCCAGCATCATGGTTACCAAGACATGCATATACACCATACTTGGCCGTAATGCTTTTGAGTAAATGGATTGCCTTTTTAGGATTATCTATGGCGTAATAATCATTGTCAAAAATATCCCCAGCTATGCAGATAATATCTGCCTGTAAGCTATTGATACTTTCAACTATATTGCTAAGCTGTTTTGCAGAACCTAGAGCCCCTAAATGCAAATCGCTTATCAAAACTATTTTATATTCAGACGCTAGGTTTTTTTCAAGTTGTATATCATAGGAGACATGTTTTATTTGTCTGGCGTTATAGTTACCGTAAATAACTGTTACACTCGTTAGTAAGACTACTAACATTCCTGAAAAAAAGTAGATATTCTGTGTCAATGGATTCGGCATCACTTTAGTTAGCCTTAAGAGCAGTAGGATTATATCAGCTACAAGAAAATAAAGGAGCAAGTACACGAAAATACCCATCCAGTAGGAATTAATAACTCCTAAAATATTTTTTCTTGTAACAGAAACCGGCAAAAAAGACCGCATAAAACCCAGAATAAATATTACAACAATAAATATACCTATAAGAATGCAAATTTTTATGTTGGTCTGTGGGAAGATATGATTAATACCCTGGTATAGCCTTAGGGCAATATAGGAATTTCCACCTATAAGTACAAA
>CAZUTD010000055.1:6472-8623 GCA_964623185.1 uncultured Clostridiaceae bacterium | reverse complement strand
GAAAGATTGGTGAAAATAGGAAAAGTATGTGATCATTTTCACTTATCCCTACAAAGTGGTTGCAATGAAACATTAAAAAAAATGAATAGAAAATATACGGCGGACCAATATGAAGAAATAGTTAAAAATATACGGCGATTATATCCCCAAATAGCCTTGACAACAGATATTATTGTTGGATTTCCTGGGGAAACTGAAGAGGATTTTCAAACAAGCTATGATTTTGTAGAGAAAATTGGATTTAGTGATATCCATGTATTCAAATTTTCGCCAAGAGAGGGAACAGCTGCTGCTGACTTTAAAAATCAGGTGGATGGCAAGGTGAAACATATAAGAAGCGAGAAATTAATCTTTTTGGGAAATGAATTAAGAAATAAATATTATGAACAATTCATAGGGTCAAGAAAAACTGTATTATTCGAAAGCACTAGTAAAGAAAACAAAGCTTATGTAGAAGGATATACAAGCAACTATTTAAAAGTATTGGTTGAAGGTGGCACTGAATTGGTGGGAAAAATTAAAAAGGTTAAATTAAGGAAATTAGAAAAGGGATTTATTGTAGGAGAAATAATATAATTTTTTTAAAATAAGAGGATTTTCATATGTTTTGTTGAATATTCTTAGTACAGAAGGCACTAATAGGCAAGGAGGTGTATTATTTTGGAATGTATTTTTTGTAAAATCGTACAAGGAGAAATACCAGCTACAATTTTATATGAAAATGATAAAGTCTTGGCATTTAAAGATGTTAACCCCGAGGCACCTAACCACCTATTGGTTATACCTAAGAAACATATAAGGTCTATGGTTGATGCTACAGAAGAAGATATAAACGATATTTTTCCCGAAATTTTTCGAATAATCCAGCGTCTTGCTGTAGATTTACAGATGGATGGGGAGGGATATCGAATTGTAAATAATTGTGGTAAAAAAGGGGGACAAACAGTAGACCACCTACATTTTCATTTAATGGGCGGGAGACAGATGTTATGGCCACCAGGATAAAGTAGTCATTGCATAACTTAAATATTTAATGTATAATAACGAAGTATGTAATAATCCCACTTGCGAATATGGCTATAGTGCCAATGAAACGAGACACATTACAAAGGGTGTGTTGTCCCTATGGAATTGTGGTCGAGTTAACTTCTGGGATAGTAATTAAATTTACCTTAGGGAAAATTGTAGACATACCAGGGGTAAATGGCACAGCGGGTGCTGGCGGAGGGAGGGAAAGTAAAATGTCAGAAGTGAAAATTAAAGAAAATGAATCACTTGATAATGCACTTCGTAGATTTAAAAGACAATGTGCGAAATCAGGGGTATTGTCAGAGGTTAGAAAAAGAGAGCATTATGAAAAACCAAGCGTAAGACGTAAGAAAAAAGCAGAGGCTGCTAGAAGGAAAAATTCAAGAAGATACTAATTACCTGTAATAGAGGTGAAATATATGCTCCTCAAAGAAAAATTGATGAATGATCTCAAAGAAGCCATGAGAAGCAAAGACAAACTTCGAAAAGATGTTATCACATTGATACGATCTGACATTAAACAGATTGAAGTAGACAAAAGAGTTGAGCTTCGGGAAGAAGAAATCATTGAGATTATTTCAAGACAATTTAAGCAAAGAAAGGACGCATTAGAAGAATTTAAAAAAGCTGATAGAGGGGATCTAGTTGAACAAACCGAAAAGGAAATCCATTACCTCTTGCAGTATTTGCCAGAACAGTTGTCCACCGAAGAGATAACTAGAATAGTCAAGGAAACTATTTGTGAAATTGGAGCCCAATCATTAAAAGATATGGGTAAGGTAATGGCTGCTACAATTTCCAAGGTAAAAGGCAGGGCTGATGGCAAAATAGTTAATAAAATCGTCAAGGAACAATTACAATAATAAGACCCGGAAATTTTCCGGGTTTATTTATATGTATTTTTAAGTAGCTAATATATTAACTATTCATTTATAAGATGTTTTAAGGATGGGAACACACATTTTATTTTCCAATAATTGTAGTGTTTAATATTTAAATTCTCAAATATATACTGGTTTTCCTATGATATAATAAAAAAGACTAAGATAGACTTCAGCCTAAGGGGAAATAACAATGAAAATGAATATAATTGTAGTTTATAATACCCAAGAAGATAAAATA
>CAZUTD010000055.1:0-6462 GCA_964623185.1 uncultured Clostridiaceae bacterium | reverse complement strand
AAAATGAATATAAAATTATTTGTATTTCTATTTTGTGTCTTTTTTATATCAGTAGGACTTACAGCAAAAACTAATATATTAGCCGATGGGGATATAGAGGTTTTTAGGCATATGGAAGGTGATGAAGGTTCTTATATAGAAGTAATAACTGATAAAACGACTAGTCAGATAGCTTTGGAAGCTTATAACTCCAATGATGAGATAAGTCATTTTTTTGTATTAAAAGAATATCTAGGCAAGATGGATGGGGAATTAGCTAGGAATTCTTTTTACATTACAAATAAATTTAACGAAATAGACAGTATTGATAAATTATATATGGTTACTAGTAGGAATGTAAAAAAACAATTAATTATACAGGAATTAACAAATCTGCCTGAGGAGGCTAGGGCATTTAGTGCTGTAGATGATCAAAATAATGTGGAAGAAGGTAGACGATTATTGAAAGTAATGTCCTATAATATTCATCATGGTAAAGATATATTTGGTAGACACTCTCTGGATGAAATAGCCCAAATAATAAAGGATACAGATGCAGATATTATTGGTTTGCAAGAAGTTGATAACGGAGTTGCCCGATCAAGATTCAAGGACCAAATAAAATATTTAGCGGAAAAACTATCTATGAATTATATTTATGGGCATAATCATAATCTTTTGGGTGGCAAATATGGGAATGGCATTTTAAGTAAATACCCCGTAGAAAACTATGAGAATTTATACCTGCCCAGTGGTAGGGAACAAAGGGGTTTACTAAGTGCTAGCATAAATGTGGATGGGAGGCAAATGGATTTTTTAGTAACCCATCTAGGATTGAATCAAGGAGAAAGACACAAACAAATAAAATCTATTATGAAATATTTGGAGACCCTTTCAAACCCAGTGGTTTTATTAGGGGATTTTAATGCCAGATCTGATGCCGAAGAAATGCGGCTATTACAACAAAAATTAATTGATACGGCTGCCCTAGCTAACAAAGATAAGGAAGCTACTTTTAATTTACCTATCCTATCCGAGAGGATTGATTATATTTTTTTAGAGTTTGATTTTAGCCCCCGAAGTTATGAAGTTATCAAAAGTAGGGCTTCAGATCATTATCCGATTACTGCTACTTTTGAATGGGATTAGTTTTATGTTGCAGTTCAAATAAAATCTTTAATATTTCTTTCAAATAATTCAAAATAAGATGATATAATGATATAATAGTATTACCCTGGCTTAGACAAGGAATTTACCTCTTGTTTAATGCTTTTATTTGGTAACCAAGGCCTTGACGAAAATTTAATCGAAATATTATATTCCTAGTATATGTGATAATTGAATATGGATAAATTTTTCGGGGTTTATTATATAATGATATGGAAATAGGTGATGAAATGAAAAAAAAATGTTTAGTTTTTTTTGCAATAATATTATTTTGTGCCGTGCTCCCATTCCAGACAAATGCAACTAGTACAAGGAAAAATGTTTATGTAATCCCCATAGGGGGGGAAATTGGGCCGGCAGTTTTTGAAAATGTTAGGAATGGAATAAAAATTGCTGAAGACGATCCTAATGCGGTAGGTATTATATTCGAGATAGATACCTATGGGGGAAGAATAGATTCAGCAGTCAGGATTAGTAGGCTTATGCTTGACACCCCGCTGCCTACTATCTCATTTGTCAATACAAAGGCTGTATCAGCAGGAGTATTATTAACTATTTCAGCTGATACTATTGTTATGGCACCTGGTAGCACCATTGGATCGGCTGAAACAATTCCTAAAACCGAAAAAATTTTGTCGGATTGGACCAGTTCACTGCGTACAGTGGCACAAGAAAAGGGCAGGGACCCTGAATTGGTGGCTGCAATGGCAGATGCAAGTATAGAGATACCTAATCTAATCGAAAAAGATAGGCTTTTAAACCTTACAACACAGGAAGCTTATGAGTTAGGTTTTATTGATTTCGTAGATAAAGATTTAGCGGGAATTATGGATTCCGCTTCTATCGAATATGATGAAATAATTAATATTCCTTTAGACTCAAAAGTAAAATTGGCACAATTTATGACTAGTTCACATATAGCACCTCTTTTCTTATCTGTAGGATTTATAGGCTTTCTAGTTGAAATTTTCACCCCGGGTTTTGGTATAGCCGGAACAATTAGTTTTATAGCTTTTGCCTTATACTTTGGTGGGGCTATCTTAGCTGGTAATACGGGTTGGGCGGTTTTGATGATTTTTTTGGTGGGATTAATACTCTTATTAATAGAGGCATCAATACCAGGCTTTGGTATTCCGGGCATAGGTGGTATAATTTGTGTTGTTATAAGTATTTTCATGGTATCTGGTAGTGCGTTTGTTGCAGCTATTTCCTTGTTTACATCCTTTTTATTAACACTTATAACCCTTATATTATTATTAAAATATGCACCCAGGAACCAGCATTTTAACCGAATTGTATTAGCAACTCAAATGAAAACTGAGCAAGGTTATAGGGCATCCGGTCAGTACCATCAATATCTTGGTAAGCAAGGTGTTGTAGTCACACATTTAAGACCATCGGGGACAATAGATATAAATGGGGACATATTAGATGTTGTATCCGAAGGAACCTTTATCGAGATGGGTAGTAGGGTAGAGGTTATAAAAGTAGAGGGCAGAAGGATTATTGTTAAAAAAATTGATTAGGAGGTTTTATTAATGCCAGTATTTGTACCATTGTTAATTTTAATAGCAGTTGGAGTATTATTGTTTTCCATTTTACTAAGTTTTATTCCTGTGGGGTTATGGTTAACCGCCTATTTTTCAGGTGTCAAGGTAGGAATTTTCACCTTGGTTGGGATGCGTTTTAGGAGGGTGCAACCTGCCCGTATAGTTAACCCATTGATTAAAACTGCGAAGGCAGGAATGGATTTGAATATTGATAAATTAGAGGCCCACTACCTTGCAGGTGGGGATGTTAACCGGGTAGCCGATGCTTTGATAGCAGCACAAAGAGCTGATATTAACCTGGAATTTGAAAGAGCAGCAGCTATTGACTTGGCTGGTAGAGATGTTTTGCAGGCGGTACAGGTGAGTGTTAATCCAAAGGTAATTGAAACACCAAAAATTTCCGCTGTAGCCAAAGATGGTATAGAAGTAATGGTTAAAGCCAGAGTTACTGTTCGTGCAAATATAGAAAGATTAGTTGGTGGTGCTGGTGAAGAAACTATTATAGCCAGAGTGGGTGAGGGAATTGTAACAACAGTTGGCTCTGCTAATAGCCATAAAGATGTTTTAGAAAACCCTGACTTAATTTCTAGAACCGTTTTAGAAAAGGGTTTGGATGCTGGAACAGCTTTTGAAATATTATCTATTGATATTGCAGATATTGATGTTGGTAGGAATATTGGTGCGGAGTTACAAACTGATCAAGCAGAGGCTGATAAGCGAATTGCCCAGGCTAGGGCGGAGGAACGAAGAGCAATGGCAGTTGCTCGGGAACAAGAAATGAAAGCTTCTGTTGAAGAGATGAGGGCCAAAGTTGTAGAGGCAGAGGCAGAAGTACCCAAGGCTATGGCAACGGCTTTAAAAGAAGGCAAGCTTGGTGTTATGGATTATTATAATATGAAAAATGTACTAGCAGATACGAGTATGAGAGAAGCAATTTCCAATATAAATAAAGGAAACAAAGAAGTAGATGAGAAAAAAATTGAAAAGCAGTAAAAATAGTCCTTTTTAAAAAGGAAGTGGTAAATTTATGGATAAAATTATTGTATTAATTGTTATAGGTATCATTAACTCGTTTTTCAACAAGGATAAAAAACAGAAAAAAACTGTTCGCAGACCGGTAAGGTTGGAGTCAAAGACGCCAAACATAGACAGTGAACAAATATCCAAGATTGAAGTTGAACAGAAGCAAGCTAAAGTACCACCGCAAAATATGTGGGATGTCATAAGGGAATTGAGCACCGATTTTAATACTGTCTTTAATCAAAAACCCATCAAGCAAATGGGCTTAGATACTAACAAGGGGGCAGCAGATCCGATAAACTTTGGGCAAGAACCTGACTATGACAGGCAGGAAAATGACAATAGAAAAAAAGAATCTTTAGTAAGGCAAAAAACCGTATATAGCGATGAGATAGGGGACCAAAGCTCTTCATTTAATCCTGTTTTTAATGGGGAAGCAGTTTTACAAGGGATTATCATGTCGGAAATTTTAGCTAAACCTAAGGCATTAAGATAATAGCTAATGTAGAATTTTTATAAGGCACTTTTATTTTGAGTAGTTACTCAGAATAGGAGTGCCTTAGTTTTGTAATAAGTTACTCAAAATGGAATACAAAAAACTTCTTTTGCATAAAAATTGTATATAAGGGGAGGTTTGCCAAATGAAGAAGAATCAAGAGATTAGAGCCAATTTAGCTGAAATATTGGAATTACCTAAGGATATAATTTTAGGAATTCCAAAAATCACTATGGTGGGCAATCTTCAATTGTTTATTGAAAACCACAAAGGAATATTAGAATATACTGATACTTATATTAGAATTAATACAAAAAGCGGGATATTACAGATTAGCGGTAGGAATCTGCTTTTAAAAAATATTATCTATGAGGAAATTATTATAGTGGGTGAAATTATTCAAATGGAATTTACCAGGTAGGGAGTGGTATAGTGTTAATGCTGAAGCTATGGAATTATTTGAGGGGCTATGTTATTATTAGAATAGAGGGGTTGGCCCTGGAAAGTTTTATTAATACCTGCATTGCTGAAGGGATACATTTATGGGATATAAAAAGATTAAGCTATACAAGCATAGAAACAAAGGTAGGTATTAAGGGATATAGGATAATTTGCAAACTGATAAGAAGAAGAGGACATAGAGTATCTATATCTCACAAAAAAGGATATCCATTTTGGTTCAGCAAAATGAGGCAAAGAAAAATGCTTATCATGGGGGCATTTTTTTCTTTAAGCTTATTGCTCATGCTTTCTAGCTTTATTTTCTTTATTGAGGTACGAGGTAATGATACAGTATTGGAGGATGAACTTATTCAGGTCCTTAGGGACTCTGGCCTTAGTATTGGATCAAACAAATACCTGCTTAATTTAAGAGAAATAGAAAATAACCTATTAATTAAAGTAGACCAATTGGCGTGGGCTGGAATTGAAATAAAAGGTATAATGGCTAAATTAGAAGTGGTGGAGAAAACACTACCACCAGTGAAAATAGACAAGGAAACACCTTGTGATATTGTAGCTAAAAAAAAAGGTATAATAGAAAAAGTTATTGCTAAAAGCGGTGATAGTGTAGTAGAAAAAGGTGATATTGTATCAGAGGGAGATTTGTTGATAACTGGAATTGTGGAAAGGGAAGGGATGGAGGACCCCTCATATATACATGCCTATGGGGAAGTTTATGCTAGGACCTACTATGAGGCCAATGATAGTATTGATTTAGTTAAAACTATTAAATTAAAAACCGGAGAAAAATATATAAGAAGAATTATTAGAATAGGAAAGTTTGAGCTAGCCTTAAACAGGGATAGGAATCCTTATAACAAATTTTTAATAGAAGAGGATTCAAAAAAAATTATCCAGTGGAGGAATAAAAGCTTGCCCGTCGAAATGATTACAGAGGTAGTATATGAGCTGGTGGAGATTAGTCAAAGATTGGATCTTGACGAATCAAAAAGATATTTACATGAAAAATTAATTGAAAATTTAATTGGACAAATTCCAAAAGAATCGGTAATTTTAAACAATGATACAGAGTTTTTAATCGAAGACAACACTTTATATTGTACCATTATTACTGAAACCTTAGAAGACATAGCCATGGAGAAGAAATTACAAATTGGGGAGGATTAACCTTTGGAAAGTATACAACAAAGAAGAATTATAGTACAAAACATGAATTTTATGAAGGAGTTATTTGGAAGATTTGATGAAAATATAAAACTGATTAAAAAAAACTTGGCCATAGATATTATATCTAGAGAAGGTGAGATAATTTTATTGGGGCAAGAAAGGGATTTATTGATTGCTGAAAAACTATTTATCGAATTGGAAAATATTATTAACAGGGGGGAATCCTTGACAAGTCAAAACTTGTTGTATGTTATTAATATGATTTTAGATGGCAACGGGGATAAAATTAAAGATTTAATAACAGATTCAATAATAATTACTAATAAAGGCAGACCGATTAAAGCAAAAACCTTGGGTCAAAAAAAATACGTGGATGAGATTAATGACAAGGATTTAACCTTTGGCATAGGACCAGCGGGTACGGGAAAAACTTACTTGGCTGTAGCAATGGCGATGAAAGCTTTTAAAAATGAGGAAGTAAATAGGATTATTTTAACAAGGCCTGCTGTTGAAGCTGGGGAAAGTCTTGGATTTTTACCCGGAGATTTAAAAGATAAGGTGGATCCTTATTTAAGGCCCCTATATGATGCATTGTTTGACATTATAGGCGGGGATAAATTC
>CAZUTD010000054.1:1616-8900 GCA_964623185.1 uncultured Clostridiaceae bacterium | reverse complement strand
TGAAAGTTCTCCCTGTATTCTACCATCAACCCTTATGGTGTCATCAACTTTTAATTTGCCCTCAAAGTTGGCGGTTTTGCCAATTATCGTGGTAAAACTATTATGTATAGGTGATTCAGTTGCTTGTCTTTTCTTAAACATGCTATTTCACTCCTAGTCTTTAATTTTCTAATAATTCCATGGGATCCATTGGGTTACCATTTAAACGAATTTCAAAATGCACATGGGGTCCTGTACTTCTTCCTGTACTCCCCATTTTTGCAATGACTTGTCCCTTTTCTACCCTTTGTCCGACTTCCACAAGATTTTCCCTGTTATGTGCATATACCGAGCTATAACCATTCCCATGTGACAGTATTATTACTCTGCCATAACCACCATTATAGCCAGAATAGGTAACAAGCCCTGCGCCGGCGGCAACAATATTTGTATTGCTCTTATTAGCTATATCCATTCCCTTGTGGAATTCCCGGCGTCGACTAATAGGTGAAATCCTATTTCCAAAGGGTGATGTAATTCTGCCTGTTGCAGGCATTATATTGGGCAAGGCATCTAGGTATTGTAATTGTTTTTCTACATCTACCATCAACTGGCTCATGTTTTCTTTTTGTTTCTCAATAAGCTGTTCTAATTGAATTATTGCCTCTTCATAATCGTCTGATGAGCCGGTGGAGCGTTGAGATGATCTTGAAACAAAGAATAAAGGGTTCTCATTATTCATAATGTCATGTCCGGAGGCTTCCAGTCCCACCATATCTAAAACATGGTTTTTCAACTCATCCAGGTCTGCTAACTGTTCCTCTATTTGCACAGAACGCAAATTTAGGGTAGCAATCTCATTCGCTTGCTGGTGGTTTTCATTTTCTAGCTCCAAGACCTTAGCGCTAGCAATGTTTAAGTGATTCTTGGTTTTTAGAAATGTTGCGGTCGAAACCATAGTGGTTATCGACAGGCATAAAACTCCTAAAATAGTTAACTTGGGAATCCAAGTAGGGATGGTAAATTCTATTATTCTTCCGGTTGAATTAGGAATTAACATAAAAGTGGTTTTTTCCTTCCGCTTCTTACTTAAGTGGTGAAAATTTTCCATGTAAATCCTCCTAAAATAGCATTTAAATTGTTTTCCAGCTTTTGTTTCGTTAAAAAACGAAATATACTCTATATAATTTAAGAAAATTTATTTAAAGGATAACAAAGCTCTATAACAATATAGCATATTTTAGTCAAAAATGGAATAATGATAAAAGATTTATGAAATTTTTTCTAAAGCTTGTCTATTATTTTTATGACAAATATTCATGTGAAATAAATTGGCAAAAAAAGAGAGGAAAAACCTCTCAGCTTAAATACTATGAGTCTTTTAGGGCTTCTAATACCCTATCCAATTTCAATTTCTGTTCGTCATCGAGGAAGGGCATTATTTGTTGGATAATTTCCTCTTGATTCGGTACGATTTTTTTAAATCGTTTTAGTTCTTTTAGTATTTCCTGCTCAGATTTTTGACTATATTCGTTAAAAATATTGATGGATTTTTCGTAATCATCCTCTGATATTAATTCTTTTAAATCCTCTACTTTTGAATAACCCGATTCATGTGCAGCATTTAAAAGTTCATTTATTTTGTTTTTATTCACTATTTTTCCCTCCTTTATGTACTAAATAAACTTTAATGTTTTATTTATTCATTGGTTATTAGGTGATAAATATCCTTATCTATATAGAGTATGCATAGGGAAAATTTTTTGCCACTAAAATATAATATTTTTTACAAAAGCCTTTAAATCCTTAATAATTTGTTTGTCTGTGAATATATTTATTAAAGGGAAGTCTATTTTAGGGGAGGTAAACAATGGGAACAGTTAACAATCAAAAACTAATAAATAATGATTTAAATAAAGACCAGACAAAGATTTTAGGAATTATTTTTTTATTTCTTTTGTTAACATCTGACAAAACAAATCCTAGGAGATTAAATTTTGCAAATATGGATTCAACTAAACTTGAGAAAAAATGCAGAATGCTCAACAGGATAAAAGGTTATATGAGTACAGAAGAACAATATATAGTACATAGGGTGGAAGCCATTCTTGAAATCATGGGCAAACTAAAATCATTGATGGAGGGGCCAGAATTGTTTAACGCCCAAGTAAGATGTACTTCTTTAAGTGTCGAAGAAAGAAAAACGAATATGTTACTGGATTTGAGTAATTATATGAAGGAAGAAGATCGAAATATCATACATATGGCCATAGACTTAGATACACAAATTCGAACAATGGGAAAAAAATATGAGGATTTGAGGGACCTGACTAATGAGGGAATAAATATAAATAATATTGAAAAAGTTGTGGAAATACTAGAACCTTTTTTGGAAAAGGAGAGCAGGAGTAGGATTGAAGAAATAAGGAAAATCATTAATATTTTTAGGTTTGTAAAGGCCATGGATAAAAAAGACTCCTTGGATGAAAGGGAAATTATAGATGCTATTTCTCCTAATGCTGAACCCCAGCATAAAGAGTCCCTAATCAAAATGTTGCAGATTGCAAAGGCAATTAGCAAGACAGTAAAGCAAAACGACAATAAAACCATAGAAAAAAACGGCGATTCTTCCGAAACTTTGGGTGATACTGGGCAGTCGCATGTCTTAGAAAATATAATAGATAAGGATAAAAGCTAAAAAAGAAATAAGCAAATCCAATACTGATAGCCTATCTTGCAAATGTATTGTTAGGCTGCAATTCATAAAATAAAGATTATATGTTATATTATATAGGTATAAGATACTATGAATTAGGAACTAAGGAGAGATTTATATGTTATCAAAGGAAAAAATGGACAGAATCAATCAGTTGGCACGATTATCTAAATCTAGAGCCTTAACTATGGAGGAAAAAAAAGAGCAAGAGACTCTAAGAAAGGAATATATAAAGGTTTTTAGAAAATCATTTAGGAACCAACTAGATTGCATTAAAATTGAAGACCCTAAATAAAAGGTTCGACACTACATATTGTGTTAAACTCTAATTACATGAAAAATATGCTACTATATGTTGAACGATTTTTCTTTTTTAAAACAAGATAAGGCAAATTTTTCAACCTTCTTTCTTTATAATGGTTTTAGTTGAATTAAGATATTTATCCCTGTTTTGGGAACTTAATTATTCTTAATTTTTTGGTGATAACTTTATTCTTTAATGACTAAAGGGGAATGAGACCCAGAATCACTACCGAAGCCAAGCGAAAAAGGAGGTTAAATTTTGAAAAGGATACTGATACTTATTTTCATAATATTGTTAGCAATAAGTCATGAAAATATGACCTTTGCATCCTATACTAATAAAGAAGTATTGGCCAAAGAAGTAGAGAATGATTTGCAACAAATTTTTAATAATAGGGTGAATATATGGAACAAGTTAATGGTAGAAAACATTTCTCTAGATGATATACAAATGCAACTAGGGGAATTCATATCAGAGCCCTTAATTACAGATGATATGGAAATCTTTGAGGATATTTTAAACAATCCAACTTCCTACGAAACAATTTTAGATGTAGATATACAAGATTGTGAAATTATAAAAATCACAAGAAAAAAGGGTGTTTTTTTGGTGAAAATCGCCTGGACATTAGAGGGGTATGAAGATATGGATTATGAGGAAGTAGAATATGATGTGGATATGATAAGAAAAAACAATAGGTGGCTGCTTAGTGATTATAAACCTAGACCATAAATACTGGAAGGGCTTTAGGCCCTTTTTTTATTTGAGAAAATTTTTGTAATATTTTAAATTTAATTCGTAAAAACAAAGGAATCTTGTTTCCTTTTGTAGAAATATAGGGTAAAGTAAGTATAAAGAGCAAAATAGGTATAAGAGGGGAAAACATAGGGTGGTTGTTAAATATGGGCACAGAGACTATGAGTTCAAAAAAAATAAATGATATTTTTGAAAAAGTTCTAAATGTTGTAGAAGAAAGCAAATCAGAGATAATTGATATTACCGAGGGTATCCGAAAAAAATATGATGATTTAATAATACAATTAGAAAATATTAAAGAAAATGTCCAGAGGCTTATAAAAGAAGTAGATGAGTTGGAAATACTGGAAAAACAAAGTCGAAAGAAATTACTAGAAGTTAGCAAGGATTTTGTTAAATATGAAGAAAAAGACATTCGATTTGCTTATGAACAGGCTAATATTTTACAGGTGCAGCTTATGCTAAAAAGGCAGTATGAACAGGAAATGTTAAATAGGAGGACAGAGGTTGAGATGCGTTTAAAAACTACGGAGAAAGAGTTGAAAAAAGCGGAAAATCTGACCTCTAAAATTGGAGTTGCCCATGAATTTTTAGGTGGAAATGTTCAAGATATCAGCAATGCATTGGAAAAAATTGAGGAGAAACATCTCTTAGGCAGGAAAATTATCAGTGTACAGGAGGAGGAAAGAAAACGGGTTGCCAGGGATATCCATGATGGACCCGCTCAGGCTTTAGCAAACCTAGTTATTAAATCCGAGGTATGCGAAAAACTGATAGATATAGATAAGAAAAAAGCGAAAAAAGAATTACGTGAGCTTAAAGAAGTCACTAGGGATAGTATTAACGATATTCGAACCATTATTTACAATCTAAGTCCCATGTCAATTGATGACTTAGGTTTTATCCCCGCCTTACAAAGGTATGCGGAAAATTTTCAGGATGATTCAAATATAGAGGTGGACTTTATTGTTCTGTCAGAAGAGGATTTAACCGATAGAATCAAAAATATATCCATTTTTCGTATTGTGCAAGAAGTTTTAAACAATGTAAAAAAACATTCCCAAGCTACTTTCGTTATAATTAAAATTGAAATAGGCAAAAAAAATATTTCAATTCATATAAGGGATAATGGTGTGGGTTTTGATATAGAAAATATACAATGTCCTAATATAAGCGGAGGATTTGGACTAAATAATATTAAAGAAAGGGCAGAATTATTAAATGGAAATGTAGAAATTATAAGTATAATAAATGAAGGCACTACTATAAAGATAAATATTCCAAAGGAGGATTAACAAACAACATTTAGGGGGGATTAAGGTGTGTACAATAAATGTACTTCTGGTGGATGATCATTTGTTGGTAAGGCAGGGCTTAAAGCAAATATTGGAATTAGAAAAAGATATTAAGGTAATAGGGGAAGCAGGTGATGGCGAAGAGGCAATTACTAAGGTGCAGGAATTAAAACCAGATATAGTTTTATTGGATATTAATATGCCTAAACTAAACGGTATACACACTTTGCGAAGGTTAAAGGATATGAATAATACCACAAAGGTAATTATGTTAACTTTTCATAAGGATAAAGAATATCTTTATGAAGTTATTAATTTAGAAGCCAATGGTTATGTGTTGAAAGATGCTGAGAGCAATAGCCTAATCAAAGCTGTCAGGGAGGTACATAAGGGAAATTCTTATATCCATCCCAATATGACATCGGATATAGTAAAGGAAATCAATAATAAAAATTCTAAAGATGATAAAAAACCCCGATTAACCAGGAGGGAATATGAAGTATTGACTTTAATTGCAGAGGGACTAAATAATAAGCAGATTGCCCGAAACCTATTTATTAGTGAAAAGACTGTTAAAAATCATGTTTCAAATATCTTTAAAAAAATCAATGTTAGCGATAGGACCCAGGCCGCTATTTATGCTTATAGGCACAATATAAAAAAGATATAAACAAATTATAATGACTCACGGTTCTTGTGGAGGAGTCTTTGTTTAAGGCCAAAAATTACATAAAAATATTTTAGTAAAAATTATTAAAAAATCCCCCAAAGGGTAAAGGTATATATTAAAAGTAATATTTGAACGGAGGTCGATTCCATGCAAATTATAACAGATAGTTCTTGTGATATACCACGGGAGCTAATAGAAAAATACGATATTTTAGTTGTACCACTGAGCGTAGAAATAGATGGACAAAACTATGTAGATGGTATCGAAATAACCCACCAAGAGTTTTTTGAAAAGATGTCCAACTCCAATGAAATTCCAAAAACATCACAACCGTCACCACAAAGTTTTATAGATGCATTTAAAGAGGGATTACAAAAGTATGGTGAAATTCTTAGTATTCATCTCTCATCAAAACTAAGTGGGACCCTAGAATGTGCTAGAATGACAAAAAATATTGTTGGAGGAAATATAGAAACATTCGATTCTCTAAATGGTTCCTTGGGTTTGGGAATGCAGGTTTTGGAGGCTGCTAGATTGACCAAAGAGGGATTAAAGGTTGATAAAATTTTAGAGAGATTGAAAGAATATAGGGAAGAATTAAAAGTAGTAGTTTATTTGGAAAGCCTTGAAAATGCTGTTAAGGGCGGGAGGGTGACAAGGACAAAGGAAGTTATAGCCAATTTGTTAAACTTAAAACCTGTTGTGCATGTGGATGGGGGATATGTGAAAGTTCTAAAAACAGTACGCGGTAAAAAAAGAGCTATAGGTGTACTCTTATCCATGATGGAAGAAAAAAATATCAATTATCGGGATCGCATTGTGGGTATTACCCATTGTGATTGTTTCGAGGAAGCTATGAGATTAAAGAAGGAAATAGTAGATAGGTTTAATCCTGGAGAGGTGATAGTTACAACTATGGGGCCAGTAATTGGTACCCACGCAGGTATAGGAGGGTTATTGGTTTGTTTTTAATACAGGAGGCTATAAGCAAATAAGATGAGATATTCTACAAACTAATTATAGGTTTTATATGGCCAATTTTTAATCTGCTTATAATATAAGTAGGTGACACAATAATCCTATATAGGGACAAAATGTACAAACATAAAACAAGATAAGCGAAGCATTGTCGCAATATTCCCAATGTTTCAAATGTATAAATTTTATATTTTAGGAGGAAATTGCTATTTTATCTAGAATAACATTAGATGTACCTATAATATCATAGGGGAGTAAAGTTTATAAGTGTAAGAAAAAAAGGAGGAGTTATTAAATGTTCAAAAAGAGATTAGCATTGTTGTTAGTATTTTTACTTATGCTAACTACACTAGTAGGATGCGGTGGGGGCGCGGCTAATGAACCAGAAGGGGGACAGGAAGTCGAAGAACCTGAAGTGGAAGATGAGGTAAAATTAAGAATGGCAATGGTAACAGATGTTGGGGGAGTAAATGATCAATCATTTAATGAGTCTGCTTGGAATGGTCATAAAATGGCAGAAGCAGAATTAGGATTTGAAGTTAACTATGTTGAATCTCAACAAGATGCTGATTATGAGCAAAACTTA
>CAZUTD010000054.1:1294-1606 GCA_964623185.1 uncultured Clostridiaceae bacterium | reverse complement strand
CTTAGAAACCCTATTGGATGCTGGCAATGATTTAATTTGGGGTATTGGTTTTATGATGGAGGACGCAATTTTAGAAGCAGCTGAATTTAATCCAGAACAAAAATATGCCATTGTAGACTCAGCTTTTGAAGATGCTCCAGATAATATTGTTGGTGTTTTATTTAAAGCTGAAGAAGCTTCTTTCTTGGTAGGATATATTGCTGGTAAAATGACTGAAACTAATAAAGTAGGCTTTGTTGGCGGTATGGATTTCCCTGTTATCCATGGTTTTAATTATGGATTTATGGCAGGCGTAAAGTATGCAAATCCTGA
>CAZUTD010000054.1:0-1284 GCA_964623185.1 uncultured Clostridiaceae bacterium | reverse complement strand
TGCAGATGCTTTTGATGATTCGGCAAAAGGTAAAGCTATCGCTACTCAAATGTATCAACAAGGAGCAGATATTGTATTCCACGCTGCTGGACAAACAGGTGATGGTGTAATCGAAGCTGCCAAAGAACAAGACAAATATGTTATAGGCGTTGACCAAGATCAAAACCATTTGGCACCGGATAATGTTATTACATCGGCTATGAAGAGGGTAGACAATGCAATTTTCATGATTGCTGAAGATTTAAAAGCTGACAAGTTCCCAGGTGGACAAACCAAAGTATTTGGATTAGAAGATGGTGGGGTTGGTATTGCACCAACATCCGATAAACATGTACCTGCTGAACTTTTATCAGAAGTTAAAGATATAGAAAAAGAAATCGTAGCAGGAAATATATTTGTTCCAGATAATGCGGAAGACTATGAGGCTAACTATAAGTAATTAAATTACAACTAGTAAAAGATTAAAGGAATTACAGACAAAGCTCAGGGCCAAACCTGAGCTTTGTTTTTGCAGTATGGAAATAAATTAATAAAAGTAACTGTTGGGTAGAATGTTCTTTGTTTGTTTTGAAATTTCCCGGTAGAATAATTAATAAATAATTTAAAAAAATACAAAACTTTATAAGTATTATGGTAAAATATATACATCTGGCTTTTACATAGTAGACATCATTAAAAGGAGGGTGAACCTATTGGAGAACATCGATTTTAACTGTAAGGTTATCGAAATGAAGAATATAGTAAAACGATTTGGCGATTTTACCGCCAATGATAATATTAACCTTACGGTTCATAAAGGAGAAGTTCATGCATTACTAGGTGAAAATGGAGCTGGTAAATCTACCCTAATGAATATACTTTACGGTCTGTATCAAGCAACATCCGGTGAGATATTTATTAGGGATACCAAGGTTGATATAACCGATCCAAATGTAGCAATAAAAAATGGAATAGGGATGGTACATCAGCATTTTATGCTAGTAGAGCCTTTTACGGTGGCAGAAAATATTGTATTAGGAATGGAACCCACTGGTATGTTGGGTAAATTAGATATGAAAAAGGCTATACGAGATGTCGAGAAAATATCAGAAAAATATGGCCTACTTGTAAAACCAAATGAAAAAATTCATGATATTACTGTTGGAATGCAACAAAGAGTCGAGATATTAAAGGCACTATATAGGGGAGCTGAAATATTAATCTTAGATGAGCCTACTGCTGTCCTCACCCCCCAAGAAATTCAGGAATTGATAGTAATTATGAGAAATCTTACAAAACAAGGGA
>CAZUTD010000053.1:263-8943 GCA_964623185.1 uncultured Clostridiaceae bacterium | reverse complement strand
ATTTAGTTGAACAATTGCTTTTAAAACAGGGTTATACATTTAAAGATATAACTTTTGACCAATGGCAGGACATCGAAGTTGATGAAGTCACTAGGGTTGAAGCCCAAAAAATGATTGAACCCGGTGGTATTTTCAGCGCAGAAGCTGTAAGTGACCGCATAGTTGAATTTGCCAAGGCTATATCTGGTGGTGATGTTTCAAAACTAGACACTTTAAGAAAAGCAATTGACAAGGGTTTTAAAGAAGCAGAAAAAATTTTAGGAGAACTTCCAGAGGTCTCCAAGGAAACCTATAAGCTCATAAATGAGAAACTAGATGCTTGGGCTGCCGAATCTAATAAAGACGAATAAAAAAAGGAGACTATCTCCTTTTTTTTCTCCAAAGTAAAACCACAGGCCTTAATCCTCAAATGCCTGTGGTTTTACCTATAATAAATATCTTAGGGGAAACAAATTAATCAGGAGTTACCTTGTTTTCTGTATCTATCTTATCTACCTCTACATAGGGTGCAAGTGTAGAAATCATCTTAACAGGAACATCCCCGTTATTAACTACATAATGAATCTCATTAGGTTCAATATGGATAAATTGGCCTTCCTTGAGGGTATGTTTAACACCATCAACATAAATATCCACTTCACCTTCAAGAATATAGAAATTTTCCTCCATTACTTCATGATAATGTCCCTGGAAGTCCTCACCTGGTTGAAACTGAACAAGTGCAAAATTCATACGCGGGCCCTTCATCAAATATTTAGGACCACTATTTCCAAAACGATATTCCTTGTCTTTTTCATCAACAATAAACATATTTATGCCTCCTCCTTTATAATAAAAAGTTATCTTGTTAAATCATATAAATGCTTCGGATTAAATTCCGGGAGCAATCCACATGTTTTTGGTTATTTTCCTATCTGCTAGGTCCAATTGTACTGCATAAACCTGTCTCCACTTATCATAGAGTTCCTTATAAACATCCTGGTTTTCGGGATTGGGGTCATATGTCTCTTCAAATTCGACCAATTCATTGACTGTAGCTTCCAAATCCTTATATATCCCAACACCAATACCCGCAAGAATAGCCGCCCCCAAAGCAGTAGCTTCTTTGACCACTGGGACCCGGACCGGTAGCCCTAGTACATCAGCCATAATCTGGCACCACAATGGACTTTTCGATGCTCCTGATGCAAATATGATTTCTTGGGGGGTTTTGCCGGTAACAGAAGCAACCAAGTCCATATTACCCTTTGTAACCATGGCGGAATTCTCCATAATAGCCCTATAAAAAGTAAACCTATTATATTTATCCGCATCCAGGGCAAAGTTTGTAAAAGTAGGCGCTGCGTGTTTCCATGAAATGTAGTTCATAATATCGGAAAAGGTACATAACATACCATAAGACCCAGCGGGAATCTTCTCCGCCTCAAGGTTCATATAGTAATAAGGGTCCTTCCCGGTTTCCAAAGCTTTTTGTTTTTCAAGCTGACAAAACGCATCCCGATACCAGCGTAAAACTAGGCCGGGGAAAAAGGCAATAGCTTCATATTGCCATATATCTGGTACAGCATGGCAGTTTACACGAACCCTGCATTCAGGGTCAGTTTTGACCTTGTCGGTATTAAATTCAAACTGCCAGAAGCTTCCACCGAAAACCGCTGCTTGGTTAGGTTTTACTACCCCAACCCCAACACAACCCAGCTGGGCATCTCCCCCACCCGCAACAACCGGGGTCCCTTCTGCTAAACCTGTTTTTTCAGAAGCTTGTGTATTAACATTGCCTACAAGACTACCACTTTCGAAAACAGGCGGGAAAATATCTGTTCTTATATCACATTTTTCAGCAATGGATATATCCCATTCTCTGCTTTTTAAATCAAAAATGCCCGTGGTACACCCATTACTAGGTTCAGTGGACATAATACCTGTCAATTTATAAATAAGCCAATCATTAAACATACTTACAGTAGCAGTTTTTTCATAAATGTCTGGCATTTTATTTTTTACCCATAGTATACGGGGCAAGGCACCAAGGGCATATGTTTGACCCGATATGCTATAAATTTCTTTTTCAAGTGTTCCAGATTTCTGGATTAATTCCAATACCTCTTCATTAGCCCGTGCATCAACATTTGCGCAAGCCCAAATTTCGTTTCCTTCTTTATCATATAAAACTATACCTTCCCGCATACAGGTTGTTGAAATGCCAGCAAGTTCATCAGGCTTTATTTGAGCTTTTTTTATCACTTCTTGAATACAACCACTAGTTAATTCCCAGTTATAGACCCAATCAAAATCCATTGAGCCTGGGAAACGAGGGTCTTCCTTATGTTCCCACTCTTCTTGAGATACAGCAATTTGTTTTCCTTTGGTGTCAAAGATTACAGCCCTAATACTTCCAGTTCCCGCATCAATAGCCATTAAATATTTTTTCTTATCCACTGTCTATGCCCCCCTTAAAATAAGATTGCTTAATATCCACATAATTTCTGAGCAGTATTTTCGTCAGTAATTAATATATCAACATATCCGCCTTTTAAAGCCGCATTGATAGTAACAACCTTGCTATCCCCCGCTGCTATGGCAATAACATTGTCCAGCTCCTTTATGCTTGCCAGTGGTGTGCTAATAAGCCTCGAGTGTAATTCCGCATCTACAAGCTTACCGTCCTTGTCAATAAACTGGCATAGTATATCACCGACTGCCCCTTGCATACTTAATAATAAAAAATCATTTTGATTTAAAATTGAAGATTTAATTATAGTTGCATCGTCATTCATGGCCCCTATTCCAACAATTGTCATGGAAGCTAGTTTTGTCATATTAGAAATTTCCTGGATAGAAACTTCATTTTTCATGGCCTCTGCCATCTGTTTTGATGAGGCTAGCAAAGGTGCAGGCATTAAATGAAGTTTTGCATTATATATATTATTAGAATGTGCATTTGGTAAATAATAGTTGACCCCGCCTGTTAGGGAAACATAAGATACACCGGAATTTATATTGTTAGCTAAGTGTCTTAAAGTCCGCGATAGTGTATCCCCATAACCAAAATTAATAAAACTGTTTTCAACCACACGACTTCCTATGTACATAGCCCCCGCCCTGGCAATTGTTTCATTAACCCCATTGCTATCAGGATTTGTCGGAACTATATATACATCCTTTAAATTATACTTATTTAAAATTGCCTGTTCTAATTCCATGCGTTTGCTTAGGTCAGAACGAATTTGAAATTGAACAATCCCCGTTTGCCTGGCCTTTTCCAATAATTTAACAACCTTCATTCTAGACAAACCAAGGTAATCAGATATGTTTTGCTGGGTCATATTTTCTATATAATAGTACCAAGCAGTTTTTACCATCAGATCTTTTTCAAATTCATATAATGATTTATTCATTTCAGATTATGTCCTTCCTGGTTATGGTAGTAGTTGCAATACCAGATATTAATCATGTTTTTTTATCTGGCTTAAAATGCCAATCCCTTATCAAATGTTACTCGTTGGAACAAATGATATATTTTTAAAAACAGTATATCAGTATTTGTTTTCAATGTCAATCCTTTCCTTAATAATAGTACGATAGACAAGGTTTTTTGACCCAGTAATCATGTATTCATGGTTGACAAAATCCGAAAAATAGACTATCATTTTATACAAAATACAAAACAAATGATGTTTTGTTAAACATATGCAATATTCCTTGGATGGGAGGAGAGAAAATGCAGACTATCACAACGGAATTACCCATTGATACAAGTGACGCAATGATATCTATAAGGGGGATTTGGAAATCCTTCGCATCAAATTCAGTATTAAAAGGAATTGATTTAGATGTAAATGCTGGAGAAGTAATGGCATTAATCGGTGGTAATGGTGCAGGTAAATCTACCCTGATGAAGATAATTATGGGTATTTATCAGCAAGATAAGGGTGATATTTATCTTAAAGGTGAAAAAACAAATTTATCAAAACCATCAATAGCATTGGCACATGGAATTTATTTGGTTCCCCAGGAACCCATGTTATTTCCCAATATGACGGTCGAAGAAAATATCACAATAGGGTTTGCAGAAAAGAAAAGTAACTTGCGTAAAAGAATCCAAATAATTATCAAGCAATTAGAATGGAAGCTCCAGCTAGACCGTAAGGCAGATACGCTTTCAATAGCTGAACAGCAATTGGTGGAAATCCTAAGAGGATTATTAAGGAATGCAAAAATTTTGATTCTGGATGAGCCCACCTCATCTCTTACCTTTAATGAGATTGAATCCTTGTTTAATCTTATTGAAGACTTGAAAAAACAGGGGATTGCTATTTTTTACATAACCCATCGTTTAACTGAGGTGTTCGAAATCGCTAGCAAGGTTGCTATAATGAGGGACGGTATAATCACCCTCCAGGGCCCTGTTGGTAATTTCACCAAGGAAGACCTGATTAGGGGATTATTGCCAACTGATATAAAATTAAAAACGAGGCAAAATTTAAGTGCCTTAGATTATACAGATTTACAACCTGTTCTTGAGCTCAAAAATCTTTCCGGCTATGGTTTTAAAAATATCAGCCTGGACCTATATCCGGGCGAAGTTTTGGGTGTAGCCGGTGTTGTCGGTGCAGGGAGGACAGAATTTGCAACAACAATTATTGGGATGGATAAAGCCCAGTCCGGCCAAGTCTTACTAAACGGGGAAGATATTACCGGTGCAAAAACAAGATGCGTAATTGATAATGGACTAAATTATGTCCCAGAAGATAGGTTTTTAAATGGTATCTTTAAGATTGCTGATACTAGGTGTAATCTTTCTTCTGCCTGTTTAAGAAACATGTGCAAGGTATTTACCAATAAAAAGAGTGAAAAAACTCTGAGTGCAAAGTTTATTGAAGATTTTAGAATCAAGGTTACAGGCCAGGACCAAATTATGGAATCATTATCTGGCGGTAACCAGCAAAAAGTAGTTATTTCGAGAGCTTTTTCCACACTGCCTAAGGTAGTTATACTTGACGAACCCACTAGAGGTATAGATGCTAGTGCCAGGGGTGATGTTTACGCCATCATCCAACAGCTAAAAAAAGAAGGAGTTGCTATCCTCCTAATTTCTTCCGATTTTGAAGAGATTGTTGAATTAGCAGACAGGGCTGTAACCATGTATCAAGGAAGTATTAATCATAGATTTTCCAAAGAAGAAATTACCTTAGACAACTTAACAGCGGCATCCTTTGCTGTATATGAGGAGGAAAATGACCTATGAATACAATAAAAAACATTCTAAAAGCGAGAGAAATATCATCTTTAATCTTTTTATCTATTATATTTTTACTAGTCGGGGCTATAAACCCAGCCTTCCTAAATCTTAGAAACTTAGTATTAATTTTTAATGGAAGTATAGTTTTTGTACTCCTAGCAATAGGAATCGCATTTGTAATTATAAGTGGTGAAATTGATGTTTCTATTGGTGCAATTTTAGGTCTGTCTGCGGCTGTTTCCGCTACCATGTTAAGGGACGGCAGGTCTTGGGCCATTGCTATTTTATCTGCCCTTCTAGTGGGTGCTATCGCAGGCCTTCTAAACGGTATCGGTGTAACTATCCTAAAAGTACCTTCTATTATTATGACCCTGGGTACAAATGGAGTTATCAGGGGGTCCATCTATGTTTTTACCAGTGGCAAATGGGTTGAAAACATTCCCTTTGATTTTAAGGCTCTTTCCCAGGCAACTATTAAAATTGGTTTAACCTATTTCTTTTTCGGTGCAATGATACTAATGCTAATTATACATATTATATTAACTAAAACTAATCGGGGAACCTATTTTGCCGCAGTGGGTGATAATATATCCGGTGCCACCCTAATCGGTATCCCGGTAAATAAGTATAAAATTGTAGCTTTTATAGTTTCCGGTATTTTCGCTGCTATAGCCGGCTTAGTTTATGTAAGCAGGGTAGGTTTTGTAACTCCAACAGCCGGAAATGCTTATGAAATGAAAGCCATAGCGGCCTGTGTCTTAGGTGGTATTAGTTTAACAGGTGGTGTAGGTACTGTTATTGGTGCGACCATAGGTGCCTTAATCATGTCGTCTATAAGTAGGATCCTAGTATTTTTACAGTTTTCCTCGGACTATGACAACACCATTACAGGAATTCTTTTAATAATTATAGTTGTTGTTGACTCCCTAATACAAAAACATATGGCTGAAAAAGCAAGAAGAGAAAGATTAACAGCGAGGATGCTAACTGTAGAGGAGGGAATCAAAGATGAATAAGGATTCCATAAAGAAAAATTTATTTAGGTGGGAAAGCGGACTGGTTTTAATCCTAGTCCTAGAAATTATTATCTTTGGTATATTAAACCCAAAATTTTTACAATCCAGGGTATTGCTTGGCAGTATCAACGATTTTATTTCTATTTGTATTATATCCTTGTTTGTTACCTTCGTAATGATTACAGGTGGTATAGATATTCAGGCGGGTTCAATTGTAGGCCTAACATCTATTTCTCTAGGAGTTTTATGGCAGGATGGCGGATTAAATATCTGGCTTGCCGTTATTGTAGCAATCCTTATCGGCGGTATATGTGGGGCTATCAGTGGATTTTTTGTAGCCTTTACCGGGGTCCAGGCTATGGTAGTGACCCTGGGTGGCCAGTTCCTATACTCTGGTCTAGCCCTAGCGGTTATTAATTTATCATCATCAACGGCCTTCGAGGGAATCAGTGGTTACCCCAAATCATTTTCTATGATTGGATCGGGAACCCTGCTTGGTATTCCAAATCAAGTAATTATTTTTGTTATTCTTACAATAATTGGGTATATATTACTACATAGGACCAAATACGGTAGATATGTCTTCCTTTGTGGTATTAATCAAAGCGCTGCTGAATATTCAGGTATTAGGACAAAATTAGTAATTATGAGCACCTATATCCTGTCTGGAATGAGCGCATCAATTGCAGGTATTATTTTAACCAGTTATTTAGGTTCTGCCAGGGCTGACCTTGGAAAAGAACTTACTTTACCTATAATTACAGCCGTAGTCCTTGGTGGTACATCCAATCTAGGGGGCAAGGGCGGTATTATCGGAACTGCACTAGCAGCTATAGTTATAGGTATTATGAGATTTGGTCTGGTAATGTCGGGCCTGTCCACCCAATACTTAGATATACCAATTGGCCTATTATTAATTGTTGCAATTGCTAGCAGAACTGTCTTTAGCGATACAAAATTAGTAAGGGGAGTCTCTAATCTCTTTAAGAAAAAGGAACACGCCTAGCTGTTCCCATATTAATTTGATTATTATGATTTTATTTTCAAAATAAAATTATAATATATTATATGTAAAAAAAAAGGAGGAAGAGGTATGAAGAAACTATTATGTTTAATGTTGTGCCTAGTTTTAGTATTGACAATGGTAGTAGGATGTGGACAACAAGAGGTTCAAGATCCAGACGAAGTAGAAGTTGAGGGGGATGCAGTAGCGGACGACATAGTTGTAACTTTCGTTCCAAAATTATCAGGTAACGCATTCTTTGAATCCGCTAATGTGGGTGCACAAGAATATGCAGCTAAAGTTGGGGGCTATACAGTTAACTATGACGGTAACCCAGAAGCTTCCGTTGCAAACCAAGTAGCTATTATCAACAATGCAATATCTCAAGGCGTAGACGCAATCTGTGTGTCATCAGTTGATGCAAGTGGCTTAGACGAAGTAATGAAAAAAGCTATGGAAGCCGGTCTTGCAGTTGTTACATGGGACTCTGATGTAGGAAATGATGCTCGTTCCTTAATGGTATCCCAAGGTACTCCTGATCAATTAGGACAAATGTTAGTTGATATGGCAGCAGAAGGCATGGAAGATCCATTAGCTGATGATGTTACATACTGCTGGCACTATTCACAAGCTACAGTTGCTGACCAAAACTCATGGCAGGTAGCTGGTGAAAAATATATCGCTGAAAAATATCCAAATTGGACAAATGTAGCACCAGACAACTATTACAGTGAGCAAGATGCTGAAAAAGCTATTTCTATCGGCGAATCTATTTTAACAGCTCATCCAAATATCACAGCAATCATTTGTAACGACTCAACAGCTTTACCAGGTCAAGCACAAGCTGCTCAAAACCTTGGATTAACATCTGAAGATGTGGTTATTACAGGTTTTGCTGCTCCAAACTCCATGAAAGATTACTGCCGTGCAGGAATCCTGGAAAGATGGGGACTGTGGGATTGCCAAGTACAAGGTGCTATGGGAACATACCTAGGATACTGGTTAGCAGCAGGTAATACTTTTAAAGTTGGAGATACAATTGAAATTCCAGAAATCGGTACAGTAGAAGTTATGCCAAATACAGTATTAGATGAAAATGCTTATACAGCAGATGATTCAGGAGTTGTACTACTTCCAGAAAGAACTGTGTTTGATATCGATAATATGGATAATTACGATTTTTAATCTAAACAGATTATAAATAAATCATTTTTTTACTAGAGTGAAAGGAGGAAATTAAAATGGCAGATATTGATGGAATGAAAGTAGCTAAAGATTATTATACCGATAAGCCCTTTGCAAAACAAGGCGGCTTCTATGTCAAAGGAATGGATGATGTTGACTGGGGTATGAAATCTCGATTGGCTAATATATTCCAACCTGAAAGTGGCAGGACAGTTATGTTAGCTTTTGACCATG
>CAZUTD010000053.1:0-253 GCA_964623185.1 uncultured Clostridiaceae bacterium | reverse complement strand
ACTTTATGGGATCCACTTCAGGATTAGAGCGACTAGATATTGTAATTCCCCCTCTCTTGGAACATGTTGATGTTTTGATGGGTACTAGAGGTGCTCTTCGTACCTGCATAACACCAAGCAGCCAAAAGGCTGTTGCATTGCGTGTAAGCTGCGGGTCCTCTATTATCAAGGATGATTTAAGTCATGAGGTAATAGGCGTAAGCATCGAAGATGCTGTACGGATGAACGCAAGTTGTATGGCTGTACAAACCTT
>CAZUTD010000052.1:7183-8973 GCA_964623185.1 uncultured Clostridiaceae bacterium | reverse complement strand
TTTCAGGACATATATCTATGCATTTATTACATGCTTGGGGACAAAGTTTGGTATCAACTACTATTTTTACTCCATTAGCTTGGTTAACAAATTTAATAGCCTTGTCTTGACAAACCAATCGACAAGCCTCACATAAAATACATTTTTCAACATCAATTATCATTTTTTCACCCACTAAATCTTTCTAATATGTAATTTCCCCACATACTTACCATAACAATGCTGTGTAAGTTGCAGACTAATACTCAACATAATTTTTTTACTTTCACCATATAAAAAAGTCTATTCTTCTAGGACAGGAATAGACTCTTAGCTTAAAATCATAAGCTACTTATTTTGGTCTCTCCTTTCCAACCACGGAAGGCTTATCCATTCCAGATAAATTCGTTGGATGTCTTTGTTAGTTGAACGCATAATTTTACCTTAAAACAGTAAATTAGGACCATCTTACATTTCTGATGAGATTCAATAAATTATATGATTAAAACTAAAACTATATGAATTAAAATTTTTATAATTTCTGATGTCAATTGCTTAAGCACGTACATTTTAAACTTATAATATTTAGACTATGTAAACACCGGTATCAATTTAAAACTTTACCACACTCCCCTCCTACATCGAGAGCCATTGTTTTTTTAAAATAACACCATGACATACTTTAATTGCATGACTCCTAAACCAATTCTCCTTGAAAAACTTTAGTTTTTCATGAATATTTGATTGTGTTAATTTATTAATTAACCTAATAATAATATTAATATATATAGTAGCGCTTGTCAACTTAATTCAGGTAAATAAATGTAGAATTTCCCACTATTTTAAATTTTATTTAATCCCTGCATATTGTTTTCACTCATTAAATTTATTTGCCTTGAATACAAATTCAAGAAATAAATGAAAATATATGGTCACGTGCAGTTGTTAAATTATTTTTTATACAATTTATCTTATTTAAACCATATTCTACATATGTTTTATATATCCTCTAATTTTTCAAAAAAATTGTAAATATTTCTGCCTAATACTTCTTAAACTCTTTACCGGAAATACTCTCCAATAGATTATTCGATATTGTCCCCTCAGAAATATTGTATACTGTGGAAATCCTCCCATTATGTCATACTAAGTATTGCCTCTAATATTGCTTCATTTAAACTAGGATGTATTATTAAATTTCTTTTGATTTCTTCGAGCCCCACCTTGTTTTGAATTAAAACGCTCATAAGTCCAACATATTCAGACACATTATCTCCCACCATCCAGACTCCTAGCAATTTGTTATCCTCATCTGCTAGCACCTTTATAAAACCATTTGCAATTTGCTTGCTAAAGCCACGCCAAGTATCAGAAAAGTTGCAGATGCCTTTCTTATATTTTATGTTTTTTCTTTTTAGTTCAAATTCCTGGTAGCCTACACCAGCTATTTCAGGTATGCCAAAGATGGCACTGGGAATTATATCATAAGAAAGTGTGCTTTTTTTCTTAAACAAAATATTTTCGGCCAAGACAATTCCTTGCTGTATAGCTGCATGAGCCATACCCATTAGTCCATTTATATCTCCTATAGCATAGATATTGGGAATATTGGTACCTAATACCTCGTCAACGGGAATGTAAGTTTTCTCTACATGTAACCCCGTTTTATTAAGACCCTTCGGAAAGTTTGGTTTTCTTGACCCCGTGATAAGGATTTTTTCCGCACCAAGCTCAAGGCCATTATCCAAAAAAACAGTGGCTTTGTTTTCCTCACTAACTCTAATCGTCTTTGCTTCTACACCTGTATATAT
>CAZUTD010000052.1:6504-7173 GCA_964623185.1 uncultured Clostridiaceae bacterium | reverse complement strand
CAACTCCATGGTTCTTGAAATAATCCCCAAGGGGTTTTACCAAATCTCTATCGGTTCCCGGCAAAATTTCACTTTCCCGCTCAATTAGGGTTACCCTAAGACCAAGTTCCGTAAATAAAGTGGCAAACTCACACCCTTCAACATTTCCCCCAACAATTAATATTTTTTCTGGTAATTTAGCGAGATTGAAAACATCCCTATGTGTAATAATCTTTTTGCCGTCAATCTGAAAATCTTTAAGACCACATGGTGATGTGCCAGTAGCGATAACTATATAATTGCTTTTTATTAAAGTGTCCTTGACTTGATAGGCATGGTTGTCAAGGAACTCGCCTTCCCCAAAATATAAATCAACTTTCTCATCTAAAAGTTTATTTTTAATTTTTATTTCTATTTGCTTCATTTCATTCGAATAATCATATATGGTCTTTTTTGATGATTTCTTATGATGTGTATTTAGACTTTTAGATAATTTGCAATCATCTAGAATCCTTTTGACTGGTAGGGAACCCCAGCGAAATCCACTTCCGCCCAGCTCCTCTTTTTCAACCAAACCGACCCTTAGACCCCCACGACTCGAAACAAGCGCACAGTAATAGCCTGCTGGTCCACCGCCAATAATTAAGACATCATATTTCTTTTCCCTCATTTTGTGGTAATGCCCCCTCC
>CAZUTD010000052.1:3563-6489 GCA_964623185.1 uncultured Clostridiaceae bacterium | reverse complement strand
TTTTTGCTATTCTTTCCCCCCAGCAAATGCTTTTGAGTAACGATAAATAATGCAATAATGGTAACCAGATAAGGAACCATTTGGGTATATTGTGAAGGGATCCCGATTACCTGTAACCGAATACCTAAAGCGTCAAAAAATCCAAACAACAATGCTGCCCCAAAAGTTTTAATGGGATTGGATGCGCCAAAAATAATCGCCGCCAAAGCTATAAATCCCCTATCAGCACTCATGTTTTCAGTGAACAATGTTAAATAACCCAAAGAAAGGTGGACACCTGCAAGACCACAAAAAATTCCACATGCAATTGAACTAAAATATTTTAATTTTCTACTGCTAATTCCCGTGCTTTCCAAAGCCTCTGGATGTTCCCCTGCTGCTCTTAACCACATACCATATGGAGTTTTGTATAGAAATATATACGATAAGAAGACTAAAATCCAACTTATATATACAAATATGGAATGGTTATTAAGAATGATGTTTAATAAGGGTATTTGTTTCAAAATCCCAAATTTGAGAGTTGGTAAGGGTACTATAGCTGGTGATGAAAAAGCACCCTTGACACCAAAGATACTTCTTAGTAAAAATATTGTTAGCCCGCCCGCCAAAATATTAATTGCTATACCGATAATAAACTCATCGGATTTTAACTCTATAACAAAAAAACCATAAATTAATCCAATAATTATCCCCACCCCAGCAGCCATAGCCACTCCCATTAACGAACTGGCGAAAAAATAACTTCCCACAACACCAAAAAATGCACCCAATAAAATCATGCCCTCCATCCCGATATTTAGCATACCGCTGTGCATAGTTAATAACCCACCAATAGCTGCTAAAATAAGGGGTGTCGCTGTCCTAATCGTATTTTGTAATAGGGTTAGATTAAACAATTCTTTTATCATTTTATTGTTCACCCACCTTTTGTTTTAGGCCTTTTTTTTCTGAATAGCTTTTAGCAATTCTTTTGAAACCTTCCTCCCCTGCGATAAACAAAATAATAATTGATTGGATAACTAAGACTAATTCGGATGGGATAGAAGTTGTATTTTCCATGGCAATAGAACCTGTTTTTAGGGCAGCAAAAAAAATCGACATAAAAATAACACCTATGGGATTGTTTTTTACAATTAATGCTACCAACATTCCATCAAAAGCATAACCTGGTGATATGTACTGCAAAAACCTATAATGGTTACCCAGAACCTCGAAAGCCCCAGCAATGCCGCATAAGGCTCCAGAAATTAGCATTGCGATTATCATTTGTTTTTTAGAATTAATTCCCCCATAGTTTGCAAAACCGGGATTTTGACCAACCATTTTAAAACTATAACCGGTAGAAGTCTTGTCCATAATGTAATAGATAATCAGTGCAATAAAGCCCATCATAAAAATACTAGTATTAAGGGTAGATAATTTTACTAATCGGGTTAACCGGTAAGCCGTATCAACCATATCCGTCCCACCCATCTTACCCCTGCTTGCGGCAAATGGATAGTTTACCAAATAATCTGTGAATAGTACGGCAACACTGTTTAACATAATTGTAGTAATAACCTCATCAATTTTATAATAAACCTTTAATAATGCAGGAACAAATGCATATAACCCACCAATAATTGCACCTGCAACAATTGCTAGAAATATACCTACTGCCCCTGGTAAATTTGTAAATGTAAATCCTACATAAGCCGCCGCAAAGGCACCCAGATATAGCTGTCCCTCGCCCCCTATGTTAAAAATACCACTTTGGAAGGAAATGGCTGTTGCAAGACCTGTTAGCACCAAGGGAACTGTTTTCGCTAGCGTGGTGGCTATATTATATTTGGAACCGAAGGCCCCTGTAAAAAGGGATTTATAACCGATAATAGGACTTCGTCCATTTGCCGTCATTATTAATGCCCCTATAATCAATGCAGCAGTAATCGATAGAAGTAAGGAAATTAAGTAATCTATATTTTTTACCGAGCTAGCAATCTTTTTCATCCATTATAGCCCCCTTTTCTTAACCCATCATGCCTCCCTGTCATAAATAGGCCAATTTCTCTTTTACTTATCTCGCCCCCAGCAAATTCACCTGTTATCTGCCCCTCATAAATTGTGATAATTCTATCTGCCAACCTAAAAATTTCATCCAAATCCGCTGACACTAATAATATCCCACAACCCTTATTGCGTTTTTTTATTATCTCTTTATGAATAAATTCTATAGCCCCTATATCAACCCCTCTTGTGGGTTGAGATATAATTAAAATAGGGGTGTCAAAGGAAAACTCCCTTGCAATCACAAGCTTTTGCATGTTGCCCCCCGATAAATCTTCAGTCAGTATATCCTGATTTGGGGTCCGTATATCAAATTCATTGATTAGTTTTTCTGTCCATCTTCTAATGGGTTTTTTATAAATATGAAAGCCTTTCTTTGCATAGGGCTCCTTATTATGTCTTCCCATCATCATATTTTCAGTAATGCTAGCCTTGGTGCTCAATCCAGTAGCTAGGCGGTCTTCAGGAACATGGGCAATACCTAAGTTTCTAATTTCCTTTGGGCTTTTTCCTGTCACAAGCTTATTTCCGACTAAAATTTTTCCTCCATCTACCTTTTGTAACCCTGTTAAGGCTTCTACTAATTCTGATTGACCATTCCCCTCCACTCCAGCAATCCCAAGTATCTCGCCCGCCTTTAATTTTAGACTTACCGATTTTAACGGGTTTAAGCCCCGCTTATCCTTGATTTTTAAATCCATTATTTCTAAAAGAGTTTTGCCTTTCATCTGCTTTTTATCCAGCTTGCTAAATAACATTTCCCTACCCACCATCATCTCAGCTAGGATTTGTTCTGTGACGGTCTTTGTTTCCAAGGTGCCAATTAATTTACCATGGCGCATTACACTAACCCTGTCTGATAAGGCCATTACTTCCT
>CAZUTD010000052.1:0-3553 GCA_964623185.1 uncultured Clostridiaceae bacterium | reverse complement strand
TAATAATAACCGTTTTGTTTAGGTCTTGGACCAGTTTTCTTATTACCGCAAAAAGTTCTTCAGTTTCTTGGGGTGTTAGTACAGCAGTTGGCTCATCCAGTATTAAAATATCTGCTCCTTTATGTAAGACCTTTAAAATTTCTACCCTTTGCTGTATTCCTACCGAAACCTCTTCAACCTTTGAGTATGGATTTACCTTAAGCCCGTATCTTTTCACCAAATCTTCTGTAATATCAATAGCCTTGTCCCTGTCCATAAAAATCTTTTTTTTCCTGGGTTCGCTTCCCAATACAATATTTTCTGCTATGCGAAGGGAAGGTAGGAGCATAAAATGTTGGTGGACCATTCCAATCCCATGTCTTATTGCGACAGCTGGACTTGCTATATCAATCTTCTTGCCTTTTAGAAGAATTTCACCCTCGGTGGGCTCTAATAATCCATATAAAATTTTCATCAAGGTTGATTTACCCGCACCATTTTCGCCTATAATTCCATGTATTTCACCTTTTTTTATAGATAGATTTACATTAGCATTGGCAACAACCCTTGAAAACTTTTTAGTAATATCCCTAAATTCTATAATAAATTCATCCACAATTTGTCACCCCTTTATGGATTTTCTAGGTTTTTAAGGGAGAAGTAGTTAATCTACTTCTCCCTTAATAGAGTGATAAGAAAATAATATTGACTACTTTCCTTCGGGCACTTGGATTTGTCCGCCAATAATTTCGTTTTTTATAGTTTCTAGTTGATCTTTCATTTCCTCTGTTACAAACTGTTCCATATCTTCCGTACCATAACCCAAGCTTACGCCATTTTCTTCAATCCCATAATAAAGGGTTTTACCCGACTCAAAGGTCCCATCTTGTATTTTTTCAATGGATTCAAAAATTGATAAGCCCACACCCTTAATCATACTAGCAACAATAACATCAGGATTTATATATCTTTGATCTGAATCCACACCGATGGCATATTTCCCTACATCGTTAGCAGCCTCAAATACCCCTTCACCTGTTTTTCCCGCTACTTGAAATACTATATCAGCTCCCCTAGCATATAGTGCTAAAGCACTTTCTTTTCCTTTTGCCGGGTCCTCAAAATCATTAGCAAAAATAGTTTCAACTTTAATATTAGAATCTATGTAGGCAGCACCCGCCTCGTAACCAGCTTTAAAATTCCTGATTACTGGGATATCCATACCACCAACCATACCTATGACATTCGCGCCTGCCATACCTTCCAAAGAAGCCTCCTTGGTTAACATGGCTGCCATTGCCCCCACTAAAAATGAACCTTCATTTTCTTTATAACTTATTGTTGTCAAATTATCTATACCATCAATTTCATTGTCAACATAGATATAATTTACATCCGGAAATTCAGGTGCTATTTCTTGTACAAGATCGAAAAATTCGAAACCAACCACAACTACAATTGAACCATATTGTGAAGCTTGAACTAATTGGTCATTAAGCAGTGACGGATCATTTCTGCATTCGAGGACTTTAGCCTCTACACCGAGTTCTGCCTTAGCTCTTTCGACCCCTTCATTGGATGAATCATAAAAAGAGCGGTCTCCTAAGCCTCCAGCCACAACAAGGGCTACCTTTATAGTTTCCCCATCTTCTACTGGTAAAACTTCCTCTGCATCATTATTGCCTGAGTCAGCCGGTTGAGTAGGTTTTGAACAAGCGCTTAGCATCATCCCAACCACTAGTACCACAACCATAATCCAAACAATCGTTTTTTTCATACAGCTTTTCCCCCTTTTTATTAATTTATAATCATTCGGTTACAATCTTATATTGCTAACCGAATCATTAACATAAATTAACTCCTATACGCCCCTGTTAATATTATACATACCTGCCAAATACTATATTACCATACATTACAAAACATTAGTTAAAAAACAACAAATTTATTAAATTTGTTGTTTTTATGTTTTGGGCTAATATCCCAATTATTTATCCCTGATTATCTGTATATCCCTTAAGAACCTGTCTATCAGTATATTAGAATGTTTTTAAAATAATCCTGTGATTATGCCCTCTTCATCAACATTAATTTTTTCAGCCGAGGGTATCCTTGGTAATCCCGGCATAGTCATGATGTCACCTGTAAGTGCAACAATAAAACCTGCACCCGCCGATACTTTTATTTGTCTTACGGTAATATTGAAATTTTCGGGTCTCCCTAATAGGTTAGGATCATCACTTAGGGAATATTGTGTTTTCGCCATGCATATGGGTAACTTATCAAATCCTAATTTTTCAAGTTTTTCAATTTCCTTTAGTGCTACCGATGTAAAATCTACACCCCTAGCACCATAAATTTTTGTCGCTATTGCTTCAATTTTTTCCACTATTGGCATGTCGAGAGTGTAGACATATTCCAAATATGATTCCTCTTCAACCAACCTTAACACCTCTTTGGCAAGTTCTTCCCCGCCTGCCCCACCCTCAGCCCATACTTCTGATAGGGCTACATTAACATCTAACTCCTCACATTTTTTTCTAATCAGGTCTAGCTCTGCGTCTGTATCTAATGGAAATTTATTTATAGCTACCACAGCTGGCAACTTAAATACATTTGTAATATTTTCCACATGTTTTAGTAGGTTTGGCAGGCCCTTTTCCAAAGCTTCTAAATTTTCCTGGCCTAATAAATCCCTTGCTAGCCCACCATTATATTTTAAAGCCCTTACTGTCGCCACAATGACAACTGCATCAGGTTTCAAGCCTGATTTTCTGCATTTTATATTCAGAAACTTTTCTGCCCCCAAATCTGCACCAAATCCTGCTTCTGTAATAACATAATCAGCAAATTTCATTGCCATCTTTGTAGCTATGACAGAATTGCAACCATGGGCAATATTTGCAAAGGGCCCCCCATGGACAAAGGCGGGTGTTCCTTCTAAGGTTTGTACCAAATTAGGTTTTAAAGCATCCTTTAGTAGGGCAGCCATAGCCCCGTTAGCATTTAAATCCTTAGCGGTGACTGGGTTGTTATCCTTGTTATATGCAACTACAATATTTCCCAACCTATCCTTTAAATCCATAATATCATTGGCTAAACAAAAAGCAGCCATTACTTCCGAAGCTACAGTAATATCGAAACCATCTTCCCTTGGCACACCATTCCCCCTGCCACCTAAACCATTAACTACATTTCTCAACTGGCGGTCATTCATATCAACAACACGACGCCATATAATCCTTCTATTGTCTATTTCTAATGAGTTTCCATGGTTAATATGGTTGTCCAACATAGCTGCCAATAAATTGTTTGCTGCTCCGATAGCATGAAAATCCCCTGTAAAATGAAGGTTAATATCTTCCATAGGTACTACTTGGGCATAACCGCCCCCAGCTGCCCCACCCTTTATCCCAAACACGGGCCCCAGTGAAGGTTCTCTTAAGGCCACCATGGCATTCTTACCCAACCTAGTCAGAGCATCAGACAAACCTATAGTGGTAGTCGTCTTTCCTTCACCAGCAGGTGTCGGATTAATAGCCGTTACCAGGACTAGCTTTGAATCCTTATTAGC
>CAZUTD010000051.1:3745-9019 GCA_964623185.1 uncultured Clostridiaceae bacterium | reverse complement strand
CATCCTTGAGTTTTTTTGTTAGGGGCAACACAGCTAGCTTGAAGGGAGCTAATGCAGGGTGTAACCTTAGTACCACCCTTGTATCATTTTCCTTTATAATTTCTTCTTCGTAAGCATCAACCAAAAAAGCTAATGTTACCCTGTCCACGCCCACGGAAGGTTCTATTACATATGGCATGTATTTTTCGTTGCTTGTTGGATCCTGGTAAGTAAAATCTACTCCCGAATGTTTGCTATGTTGTGTTAAATCATAATCAGTTCTATTTGCTATACCCCAAAGTTCACCCCAACCAAAGGGGAATGTAAACTCAATATCTACAGTCCGCTTACTATAATGTGACAATTCTTCCTTTTCGTGCTCTCTTAATCTTATATTATTTTCTGTTAATCCTAAGTTTATTAGCCAATTTCTACAGAAATCCAACCAATATTCATACCATTCCTGATCTTCGCCTGGTTTGCAAAAGAACTGTAGTTCCATTTGTTCAAATTCCCGTGTCCTAAATGTAAAATTTCCCGGGGTTATCTCATTCCTAAAGGATTTACCTATTTGTCCTATACCAAATGGCAACTTCTTCCTAGATGATCTCAGTGCATTTTTGAAGTTTACAAAGATTCCCTGAGCAGTTTCCGGCCTTAAAAAAAGTTCTGTTCCGCTATCTTCCGTAACCCCCTGAAAAGTTTTAAACATTAGGTTAAACTCTCTAATATCAGTAAAATCATTAGCCCCACAGTTGGGACATGCAATGTTGTTTTCATCGATAAAAAGCTTCATTTTAGTATTATCCCAGCCATCCACGCCTGCTGCAGATGAATCTTGTCCCTGCGCATGAAAGTAATCTTCAATAAGTTTATCCGCCCTGAACCTAGCTTTACATTTTTTGCAATCCATAAGTGGATCATTAAAACCACCCACATGACCTGAAGCAACCCATGTTTGAGGATTCATCAATATAGCAGCATCTAAGCCAACATTATATGGATTTTGTTGAATGAACTTTTTCCACCAAGCTTTTTTTACATTATTTTTAAGTTCCACTCCTAAAGGCCCATAATCCCATGTGTTAGCCAATCCCCCGTATATTTCAGAACCAGGGAATATAAAGCCCCTAGATTTTGCCAATGAAACAATCTTTTCCATAGTTTTTTCTTTTGTCATAAAATCCCTCCTATAATTTTTTATAAAAAAATAAAGCCCTTCATCCCCAAGTGCTTAGGGACCAAAGACTTTTCTTCCGCGGTTCCACCCTAGTTGATATTCTCTAAAAGAATATCCACTTTATTAGGTTTAGCTCAAAAGTGCCTTTCTTTGATGGTTTATACTGGGCTTACACTACCCCCAGCTCGCTTTTAATAACCTCTATCAAGTACTCCTCTTTTATCATAGCTAATTAATATATTAAACTATAATTAAATGTATCAAACTAGCTTGGTATTGTCAAGAAATTTGTTAAAATTCTAGATTGTCCTTTTTAGCTGAATTATCAGTATTAATATCCATGTTTTCCTTCATCAAATCTTTATTAATTTTATTTTTAAATTCGTCAATCTTTTCTTCGGTAATTTCGTTAAGGTCCAAAATGCTCCCATCTTTTTGAACAATTTCGACTTTAGTTTTTGTAACTAAAGCTGCTGAAATGCCTAGTAAAGATGCAATTGGTGCCAATACTACACCTAAAGCCCCAGCAGTAACAGGAATATTTAGTATTATTTCATCATCCTTTTTTAAAATTACCCGAGTTACATTACCTTTTTCAATTACCCTTTTTAATTTTTCATATATTTCATTCCCTGCTATACCCATATTTTTTGTCCATTTATGTTCGCTTTCTTCTTCTAATTCGATTAGGGCCTCCACAACATTTCCTCCATTGTTTTCCAAGGCTTCTTTTGCTTTCTTATATGATACACCGGTCCTTTCCCTGATAATGTCTACCTTTTCCAAGCTAATATCCATGATTATCATTTCCTTTCAATTAAAGTTTTTCAACTAAATTCATGCTCTTAAAACTATATATATTAATATGCACCAACATGTATTGTTTTAATATTTTTTTTAAGGCTTGGTTTAAATCCTTGTTAATTTTTAACTTTCCTACTTCGGTTATATCCTTAGTTTGAAGATATCGTGCTAGCCTTAGGGTCAGATTAGAGATTTTCATACTATAGGGGTCCTGCTGAAAACAGGAAGCACACAATATTCCGCCCTCTTTGGGGCTAAATCTCCAGTTAGATGATTCCATGCTACCACAGTTAACACATTGATAAAATTCCGGTTATTTCATATGATCTTATTACAGTCTCTAATTCTATGCCTGCTTGTGTCAAAATAAATAGGGTCTTTCCCAAAAGGTTAAAAAGACGATTGTTTGTTTGGCCCTCATTTGTCACCGCTTCTATTAGTTCTATAGCATGGGCAGCGTAGGAAAAAGTTTTCATATCTTCCCTAATTTTATAAAAAACTTCTTTTGACTCACATTGGGAAACAGTATAAAGGCTTCTCCCCTTATATAAAACAAAATCACTATAACAAAACGGCTGCACACATGCCATCAAGCTACTTTTTGGCCGTTGAACCCCTTTTGCAATAGCGTTTATTTTTCCTAATTTTCTTGTGAATAATACCAGAAGGCTATCAGTTTCTTTATACTTCCTGTTTTTTAATACAAAACCTTCGGTTTTTAATAACATTTATTTAATCTCCCTTATAACTTGATTAAGCATCTTTCCAATTTCATAACTAGTGCTGTCATATACACTTGCATTTTATAATATTACTACAAGCTGACAAGAAAAGTAGTAGATTATAAAAAACATTAATTGAATTTGCTATTAATACTAGCACAGGAAATTTGCTTTGGTTTTTTCTATCATTGTTTTATGAGCTACCATAAGCGAATCATCCTTGTATTTTGAAATTTTATTATATTGTTTGTAATACAGATATGCCTCGATATTACCTATCTTTTTAAAAATATTCCACATTTCATTATTCAACATAATAAAGTCCCCTTTCATAATTTGAGTTTTGTATTATATAACACCATTATTACAAAGCAATATCAATAAATTTAGTAATGATTTAACATAATACTAGTTTTTGTTTTAAAGGAACTTGTATGCATTGAATTTTTTGTAAAAGTAATTATTTATACCCTAAAGTTTTTAAGGTGTTGAGGTTATTTCTCCAATCTTCTTTTACCTTCACCCATAATTCCAAATACACTTTGGAACCTAACAATTTTTCGATATCCTGCCTGGCACTTTTCCCAACGCCTTTCAACTTTCTACCCTGTTTTCCAATAATGATACCCTTGTGTGATTTTTTTTCACAATATATGGTAGCATTGATATCCACAATATCCTTGTTGTCCCGTTCCTTCATTACTGATACTTCTACTGCTACTCCATGTGGAACTTCCTCGTGGGTATAATGTAATATTTTCTCCCTAATAATTTCGGCAACAATCAATCTTTCCGGCTGATCAGTAACCATATTATCAGGAAAATATTGCGGTCCTTCCGGTAGAAAATCAACTATTTTTTTTATCAATACCCCTAGATGGGCACCCTCCAAAGCTGAAATACCAACTATATCAGCAAAGATATTCATTTCATCATAGGATTTATAAATCTGATTAAAGCTATCTTGGTTAATTTTATCTATTTTATTAATTGCTAAAATGATTGGCGTATTAACCTGTTTCAATTCTTCTAGTATGTAATTATCCCCCGGGCCAATAGTAAGGCTGTCATCAACTACTAACAGGATAACATCAACCTCATTTAATGTTTCTCTTGCCATCCTTACCATATAATCCCCAAGTTTATGTTTGGGCCTATGGATACCAGGCGTATCAATAAACACAATTTGGAAATTATCATCCGTGTATACACTTTGAATCTTATTTCTTGTGGTTTGAGGTTTATCTGATATGATTGCTATTTTTTGTCCTATTATTTGATTTGTTAATGTAGATTTCCCAACATTGGGTCTCCCAATAATAGTTACAAAACCTGATTTATATGTCATTTTCACCGCATCCTTTCTGCTTTTGAAGATCCTCCGGACTAAACGAATGCGGCAGTAAATCTTCTATTGTAAATAGTTTATAATCATCCTCGGATTTAGCAATAATCAATTTGATTTGCTTACCATATTCCACAATTACCTGCCTACAAATACCGCATGGAAAAGTATAATCATCACGCGCTCCCACCACAGCTATAGCCTCTATATCTTTTTCACCCTCAGATACAGCTTTGAAAATAGCAGTCCTTTCAGCACAATTGGTTGCACCATAAGAAGCACATTCTATATTACAACCGGTATAGATTTTACCGCTTTTTGTTATAAGTGCAGCGCCCACTGGAAAATTAGAATACGGCACATATGCCTTTTCCTGGGCAATTCTTGCTTTTTTAATCAACTCTTTGTACCCCACACTTCCTACCCCCTAATATTTAACACTATTATCTAAATTTTTCCCATAATAAATATTTATAATCACTATTAATTATATTCCTCTAATTGGATTTCAGAATTATTAGGAAAGATACATATCCATGTCTTCCCCTTATTAATTTTTAATATTTTGCCCTCTTCATCCCTGTATTTTGTAACATCATCATATGCATTTTTTCTCCATGTAATGGGAACGGCCTTCCCATTAGAAATATATAGTCCCTGGCCTTGCCCAACCAAGTCTATATCCCTCCTCCCCTCTGAATCACCGGGAATATGCTTAATATTTGCATACTGAATAATAATATTTTTAACCTTTAATTGTTCATTGTTATTTTCATCAATATGAGCTTCTCCAAATTGAAATCTGCTATAAATCATATCCTTTTCAATATATTTAAAACTTGAAGTATAATCTTTGGAAAATGGGACCACTACTATTTCTGCCTTATCTCCCACCATGGGAATATTTTCTTCATTGGTAAAGCTAAATTTCCAATCTAAGTCGTTTTTTCTTTCTTCCCTGTACCCCACCTTGTTCCATGCTTTTTGAATACCTTCAGCACTAGTATATAAACTATGTTCGTACATTCCCCTCTTTTTTGATCTAATTGGGTCCCTCCAAGCCATGATGCTTTCCAGGTAAGATAGGCTATTGAGATTAGCAGGTTCTAATCGTTTTATAGACTCAAATGCTTGGGGACTTCCACCATGATGTACAAATATAGCATCATGATCAAAGGCAATATTTAAATAATAATGACGGGTGCTTCTTACTGGCCCAATTTTTTGCGAATCAAAATCTTGGA
>CAZUTD010000051.1:0-3735 GCA_964623185.1 uncultured Clostridiaceae bacterium | reverse complement strand
AGTTTCATAAATAATATCCGCCTGGGAAATTCCACTTTGTGGCGTAGCAACCCTTATATTATTAATCATTACTGCCACAGGTCTTCTTCTGGCAACTTCTTTATCAATCATAAGGCCCGTTAGGGGATTAACTGCTAAAGTCTCATCCGATACCGCTTCTACCTCATCCTCGTCCACCACAATCACAATTGGTTCATTTTCTTTAGTCTTTACATTTTTGTTGCATCCTGGTAATGCCATCACTACACTAATTAATAATAAACCCATAACAATCCTTTTAATATTCATTTTTCTACACTCCTCCAAGAATTTATCCGGCTATTTGGAAAAATATAATTGCAATGATAATACCCAAAACTCCTCCTGCAATCACTTCAAAAAAACTATGAATTCTACTTTCTATCCTACTCTGGCACACAAGTAATGCCATTAGCATTGCCAAAGTTGCTATAAATATATCCTCGGAAATAAAAGTAATAGCTGTTACTAATGCAAAGGCCACAGCAGCATGACCACTGGGCATACCTCCCTGAATTGGGGTTCCTGTACCAAAATATGCCTTCAGGGCAATGGTAGCAAAAATTGTTATAATTAGTATGGTAAAGGTTATATGCATCGGTGATTGACGAACGCGATGTAAAACAATATGGGTATATGGGTTAATCCTGTGAAAGAACAAAATATAAGCTACAATGATTGAATTAATAGCAGCTATTAAAACAGCCCCAGCAGCAACATTTTTGGCAATTTTCGCAAATATATTATATTTATCTGTTATTAAATCGATAGTAGCCTCCACAGCAGTATTAATCATTTCGGCAATAATTACTATGGAGATTGTTAATAATAAAATTAAGATTTCGACTCGAGATAAGTCAAAAAACAGGCTAAAAAACAAAATAACAACCGTCACCAAAAAATGAATTTGCATATTTCTTTGCGTTTTAAGAACATATATTATGCCTTCAAATGCGTAATTAAAGCTTGCTATAAGTTTTCTTACCTTCATCTTATCCAACCCCATTACACTCTTTTTAATCCCAGCTTTGATAAAACCGCTTCCTCCTTGATTCTCATTATTTTTTCATCCTCTTTTTCTAAATGATCATAACCCATCAAATGAAACATACTATGAACAGTTAAAAAAACTATTTCCCTATCAAAGGAATGCCCATAATCCTCGGCCTGGTCAATAGCCTTTTCTATCGATATTACTATATCACCCAACAATTTTTCCCCACAAACTAACATATCCTCATCTATCATTGGAAAAGACAGGACATCAGTAACGCAATCTTTGCCCCTATAAGTCCTGTTTAACTCCTGTATTTCATTATTATTGACCAATGATAGACTCACTTCATAATCCATGTCCCATCCTTCATACTCTAAACATTTTTCAACCGCCCTATTAAGTTTTTCACGTATTTCATCGTCTATTTTTATAATATCCTGTCTATTATCAATTGCTAATTCCATGGGGCTTTCTTCCTCTCAAATCCCTTATATCCGTCTCAGGGTATTCTATTCTTTCATGGAAAATACCTAACATAACTTTAACAAAGGTTTTCTTTATGGTATCCAAGTCTTTTAAGGTTAAATTACTTTCATCTAACTGCCCATCGGCTAATTTTTCTTCTACAATTTTATAGATTAGGTTTTCAATTTTTTCTTTGGATGGACCGGAGATACTTCTTACAGCAGCTTCGACGGAATCCGCTAACATGACTATAGCTGTTTCCTTAGTTTTAGGTTTGGGACCCCCATACCTAAAACTTTGTTCATCAATATTTTCGCCATTTTCACCTGTCTTTGCCTTATGGTAAAAATATGCCACTAATGTGTCCCCATGATGTTGTTCAATAAAATCTCTCACTTCTGTAGGAAGTTTATATTTCTTAGCCAATTCCATTCCGTCCTTTATGTGGCCTGTAATAATAAGGCTACTCAAAGATGGCGTAAGTTTTTCATGGGGATTTTCTGATGTTAATTGGTTTTCCTTAAAGAAATAGGGTCTTTTAATTTTACCAATATCATGATAAAATGCTCCTACCCTTGCTAAAAGGGAATTTCCCCCTACTGCATCCGCCGCAGATTCACTTAAATTTCCAACAATTATACTATGATGATAAGTTCCTGGCGCTTCAATTAATAGTTTTTTCAATAAAGGTTGGTTGGGGTTAAATAATTCGACCAACTTAAGGGGGGTTACTATTCTAAAAAACGATTCCCATAGAGGTAATGTTCCAAGGGTCAGTGTTGAACATATCAAGCCATTAATAGCCCCATAAAATCCATATGTTAATACCTCAACTACCTCATTGCTTTTTATAAATCCTATTCCCACTATGGTAATCATATTAACGAGGCTCACCATCAATCCAGATATAAAAATGGCTGTCCTTTGTTGAATGTTTGCAATGGTAAATACACCCGCTGTTCCTCCGAGAATTGCCATTACAATAAAAATAATATCATTACCAGTTATAATGCTGGTTAATATAGCTATGCAAATATTTATTAGCACAGCTAATCGGGGTTCTAAAAGAATAGCTAAAAGCATAGCAGATGCGGCCACAGGCATCAGATAAATTGATATTCTAGACAAAGCCTTAGCAACAATTAGTGTTGCAAATATTATAAGATAAATCATAAATAATTTATCGGCTTGTTTAAATAATTCTTTATTAAAAACATATATATAAGCAATTATCAAAATTTCTATTGCCAGCACTATGGCGCCTATACCCAAGTATAGTATAAAATCTATTTTATTATTGTCAGTTAAGATAGATAACTCCCTTAACAATTCTAATTTATCTCTTGTTACAATATCCCCCTCTTTTAGTATTTTATCACCCTTTTTTATCATGATTTTTTCAATACCATCTATCGCCTCGCTACGCAATTGTTCAGTTGCATCAATATCAAAGAACATATTGGGACGTATAGTTGCATAAACAACAGCCATACCCAATTCCTTCATTGGCTCATTAAAATCTTCAAGACTTAATATATATTCCTTTATATTACCCTTTTCTTTTTGTAAATCTTCAACCTTAATACCTGCGTTCATGCTTTGTGCGACAATTTCGTATATATAAGTTTCTAGATAGCTTAGTTTGTCCAAGGGAGCAGTTAGAATTGTATAGAGGTTATCCCCGCTTAAATTAAGGTGATTATGTTCCTCTAAAATTTCCATCCTATCAGTATTATCCAGTTCGTCATTAGAATTAGGGTCGTCATTATATTCCCCTTCTTGTCTTAGTTGATAAATCATTTGAAAAAACTTTTCAATATCTTTTTTTACCTCCACATGAACAGCTGGTTCATAGCTATATACTAATTCCACAGATCCCAAAGCGTTCTCCCTTAGTTTTTGAGTAGCCCGCCTATCCTCAATATCCTTGGGCGAAAAAATATCTTCGGGGGACCGTTGCCCCAATACAATGTCAAATTGTTTTGGCCTTAAGCTGAAAGTTAAGAGCATGAATATACTAACAAAAAAAACAGCTATCATCAGGATATATTGTAGTTTTTTTAGTTTGAAAATTCTTTTTATAAAATTATTTGAAAGCTTATCTAACCATTTACTAAAAAAGGTCATGCCTTTTCCCCCTAGTTTTTATATTAAATATTATTATTTAATATTATTTTTTTGTTTTCCATGGTCATTCACATCATAAGCTTTGATTATTTGTTGTACTAAAGGATGTCTTACCACATCCATTTCTG
>CAZUTD010000050.1:0-9328 GCA_964623185.1 uncultured Clostridiaceae bacterium | reverse complement strand
GAAAAATCTTTACCATGAAGATGATACCATTATGGCGGAGATTAAGAAAATCGAAGAAATTTTAGATGGAAAAGGAAGGGTCTTAATCAGGCCTTCAGGTACTGAACCTTTGGTAAGAGTGATGCTGGAAGGGGAAGACCAGGAAGAACTAAATAAATTAGCATCAGGATTAGCAAAATTAATTGAATCAAGATTAGGCTAAATATATATTTTGTCATTTAATTTGTTTGGGGGTGTCCAGATTGAGATTTCAATTGAAATATGGAAAGGGATTTTTGGAATTTGAGCTAAAGGAAAAAAATTATATGGGCCTATTAAAATCTAATGAAATGGAATTTGATTTTAAGGGGGAGGAGGAAGTAAAAAGATCCTTAAAAAATCCCATAGGAACAAAACGATTAAAGGAAATAGTCAAGCCGGGAGAAAAGATTGTTATAGTAACTAGTGATATAACGAGGCCCATGCCCAGTCAAATTGTATTGCCACCAGTTATGGAGGAATTATCCAAGGCAGGAATACCTCAAAAGGATATTACTGTCGTCCTAGCCCTGGGCAGCCATAGGAAACATAGTGAAGAAGAAAAAAAACTACTGGTCGGGGATGATATATATAAAAGTACTATTGAAATAATCGACAGTGATATGGACAGGTGTGTTAATCTTGGCATGTGTAAAAACGGTACACCAGTAGATATATTTGAACCTGTAGCAAAAGCCGATAGAATAATATGCATGGGAAATATTGAATATCATTATTTTGCTGGCTATTCCGGTGGTGCAAAAGCACTGATGCCCGGGGTTTCAAGCTATGAAGCCATCCAGGCAAACCATGCTAATATGGTGAAAAAGGAGGCCTACGCGGGAAATCTGGATACTAATCCGGTGCGACAGGATATCGATGAAACCGGCCACTATATCAATATAGATTTTATTGTTAATGTAGTACTTAATAATAAGAAGGAAATTGTTAAGGCAGTATCAGGTCATTATATTGATGCCCATAGGGAGGGCTGCAAGCTGCTGGATAAAATGTATGGGGTAAGGATTGAAAAAAAGGCTGATATAGCCATAGTATCTCCAGGAGGTTTTCCAAAGGATATAAATATTTATCAGGCACAAAAAGCCCTTGATAACGCAAAACATGCAGTAGGAGAGAGAGGAATAATAATACTTGTAGCATCGGCTAGGGAGGGTTTTGGCGAAAGAACCTTTGAGGACTGGATGCTTAATAAAAAACCCAAGGAAATGCTAACAGAAATACAGGAAAATTTCAAATTAGGTGGCCACAAGGCGGCTGCTATTGCAATGGTATTGGAAAAAATGAAAATCTTTATGGTCTCTGATTTGGAAGATGAACTTGTAAGAAAAATAAACTTTTCACCCTATCCTACAATTCAAGATGCTTTAAATGCTGCTATTAAACAATTAGGTGAAGATGCACAGGTTTTAATATTACCTGATGCAGGATCGACATTACCAATTGTTTAAGATATTGAAAACAAAAGTCCTAAAATTCGGCCAGGGTAAATTTTGCTGTAATTTAGAAGCTTTTTAAAATATAATTGTTCTGAGATTAAACTTGATGAAATGGATGGGTTTTGAATGGGTATAGAAAAAATACTTTTAAAGGCAATGAATTCGTCTAAGATAACAATTGCTTTTTTACTAGTGGCTATTATTCTAATATTATTTTTATATTTTGAAAACAATACAATCACTATTAATAAGATTACTATAAGCTCAAATAGGATTCCGGGACAATTTAATGGATATAAAATAGTACATTTATCGGATTTACATGGTAAATCCTTTGGTGAAAATCAGGATAAGTTGGTAAAGAAAATAAAGGAAGCCTATCCTGACCTAATTGTATTCACAGGAGATTTGGTGGATAGCAGGCGGTATAATGAAAGGAATAGTATTGGGTTGATGAAACAGCTTACAAAAATTGCACCTGTATACTATGTAACTGGCAACCATGAATGGCGGTCGGGAAGATTTTTTGAATTACAAGAAGCCCTAATGGCAAATGGTGTTAAGGTTCTTTTAAATAGCTTTGATAAAATAAAAAGGGGCAAGGATACTATCCACATTATAGGTATAGATGATCCATCGTCGGACTACGAAGGACATAGGGAGGACCAAATAACAAAAGATAGAATCGAGTTTGCCATGGCTGGAATAGAAAAAGAAAATGGGTTTACAATTCTATTGTCCCATAGGCCAGAAAAATTTGCCCTCTATAGCCTTTTTGCTATTGATGTGATTTTTACTGGACATGCCCATGGCGGACAGATTAGGCTACCTCTTATAGGTGGTTTGGTGGCTCCCCATCAAGGTTTATTTCCCAAATATACATCCGGAAAGTACACCAAGGATTCCTCAGTGATGGTGGTGAGCAGGGGATTAGGAAACAGCATCTTTCCGCAGAGGATTTTTAATAGGCCGGAGATTGTTGTAATTAAATTGCTTAATAAATAAATACAGTGTAAATAGACTGGGCAGATAAAAACACCTGCCCCTATATATAAGATCATATGAAGATGATAGGCAAAGACTAGTCCCACGATGGCATAGTAAAACTAATGGTCATGGAATTATCCCCCCAGATAAGCATTTTTTACTGTTTCATCCTGGAGTAGATCTTTAGCATTACCTTGAATATCTATATGGCCATTTTGGATAATATATGCCCTATGGGCACACTGGAGAGCCATATTTGCATTTTGCTCAACCAATAGAATAGTCGTGCCTTCTTCGTTTATATTTTTGATGATTGAAAAAATCTCTTTTACAATCAGGGGGGCTAAACCCATAGAGGGTTCATCAAGTAGTAAGAGCTTTGGTCTTGAAAGCAGGGCCCGTGCCATGGCCAGCATTTGTTGTTCCCCCCCAGACAGGGTACCTGCATCTTGATTTTTTCTTTCTAAAAGCACTGGGAAAAGGGTAAAAACATAGTTTAAATCTTTTTTTACTTGGGATTTATCCTTCCTAGTGAAAGCACCCATTTCAAGATTTTCGTAAACATTCATAGTAGAAAAAACCCGTCTTCCTTCAGGTGAATGGGATATTCCCAATTTTACAATATCAGAGGCAGAATAATGGTTTATTTCTTTCTGATTATATAGAATTCTACCTGAACTGGCTTTTTTAAGACCTGAAATTGTTCTTAAAGTGCTTGTCTTACCTGCACCATTAGCACCAATTAATGTGACAATTTCACCTTCGTTAATTTTTAAATTGATATTTTTCAAGGCATGAATACCGCCGTAATAAACATTCAGATTCTGCAATTCTAACACTAGTCATCACTCCCCAGATAAGCTCTAATTACCTCCGGATTATTTTGGATTTCAGAAGGTGTTCCCCCTGCTATTAGAGTTCCGTAGTTAAACACAAAAACTTCGGTACATATACCCATGACCAAAGACATATCATGTTCAATTAATATTATTGTGAGATTAAATTTGTTTTTTATCCAGGTAATAAGTTGTGTGAGCTCCTTAGTTTCTTGTGGATTCATCCCTGCAGCGGGCTCATCAAGTAAAAGCAATTTTGGTTTTGCAGCCAGAGCTCTAGCAATTTCAACTTTTCTTTGATCGCCATAAGAAAGGTTAGCTGCTAACTCATCTTTTTTATCTAAAAGATTAAATATTTCTAATAGTTGCAGGGCTTCCTCATAAGCCTTGTTTTCATATTTATAAAAAGAGGGAAACCTAAATAGGGATGGTAGTACACCATATTTCATATTATTATGATTTCCTATTAAAACATTATCAATTATAGACATATTTTTAAAAAGTCTGATGTTTTGGAAGGTGCGGGCTACACCATAACTAGGCATTTTATGGGGTTTAAAAATCTTTGATGAAATTTTTCTACCTATATTATAAACAATTTCACCAGAAGTAGGGCTGTAGATTCCTGTCAGCAGATTAAAAAAGGTAGTTTTACCTGCCCCATTTGGCCCAATAATTCCCGCAATTTGACCATCCTTGATTGACATATTAATATTTGAAACAGCTTTCACACCGCCAAAAGACTTATAAAGACTATTTGTTTGGACTAATTCCATTTAAAACACTCCTTTTTTTGAAAAAGTTAAAACTGCTTTTACCCATAATTCCCTGGGGCCTATAAACCATGATTAGAAACAAAATAACTGAATAAACCACCATACGGAGTTCTGGTATGCCCTGGAGCAACAATGATATTATTGAAAGAAGAATTGCCCCCATAATAGAACCCTTAATACTTCCCAAACCTCCAAAAACTACAATAACCAAAATATCAATGGATTTCATAAATCCAAAAGAATCTGGTTTAATATAATAGAAAAAATGAGCATGAAGTCCGCCTGCTATACCGGCAAATATGGCTCCAAGGGTAAAAACAAGGACTTTGTAGTAGGTTGTATTAATACCCATAGCTTCCGAAGCCACCTCATCCTCTTTAATTGAAATACAGGCCCTGCCGTTATAGGAGTTAAGAAAATTGTTTATAATTAAAATGGTCACAACAACAAAAAAATAGAGCCATGTCCAGTTAGTGTATTGGGGAATATCATTAAGACCCATTGCACCTCCAATATATTCATTATTAAGGCCAACGATTTTAATAATTTCACCAAAACCAAGAGTCGCAATAGCAAGATAATCACCCTTTAACCTTAGGGTGGGTATTCCAATTACAATTCCAGCAATTGCTGAAGTAATAATAGCCCCCATAAGAGCAGGAATAAAAGGTAAACCCAATTTTGTCGTCATAATAGCGGAAGTATATGCACCTATTGACATAAAGGCTGCGTGTCCTAAAGAAAACTGTCCAGTAAAACCCGTAATAAGATTCAAACTAACAGCAAGAATTATATTTACCCCTATTATAACGATATTTAAAAACAAATATGAATCGATTACACCTATATTTATTAGAAACCCGGCTATGGCATAAATCCCTATAATGACCAACAAGCCGATGATATTTTTCTTATTTAAATTTTTCATTCTTTATCACCTATCCTCTATACCTTTTCTTTAATGTTTTTACCAAGAAGTCCACTAGGCTTTACTAGGAGTACTAAAATTAAAATTACAAATGAAACCGCGTCCTTATAAAGCGACCCACCAAAGGCACTTACAAGTGTTTCAGTCATGCCTAGAAAAAACCCACCAAAAGCTGCACCAGGTATGATGCCAATCCCACCAATAACAGCCGCTACAAATGCCTTAAGACCAGGGCCTGCACCCATAAGCGGGTTAATTGAATTATAATAAGCTCCCACAAGGACACCTGCTGCACCCGCCAAGGCGGAACCTATTGCAAAAGTATAGGAGATAGTTTTATCTACATCCACACCCATTAATTGCGCCGCATCCCTATCTAGTGAGACAGCCCTCATGGCTTTACCAATTTTGGTATTATATATTATATACTGGAGGATAAGCATTAAGGAAATTGTAACAAATATAATGTAAAGATTTCTAATATCCAGCACAACACTTGCATTTAAAAGCTTAATCTGTGTATTTGGCAGGATATTTGGGAATGTTCTAGTTTCAGGCCTTACAAAATACATCATCCCGTATTGTAGAAATAGGGAAACACTGATTGCCGTTATTAATGCTGCTATTCTTGTAGAATTTCTTATAGGCTTATAGGCAATCTTTTCGACTAATATACCAAGCACACTCGATACAAACATAGAGATAATTAAAGCTGAAAAAAAACCAAGACCCCAAAAAGTAGTTAGGGCGAAGCCAATGTAGGCACCTATCATGTAAATTTCGCCGTGGGCGAAATTGATTAAGTTTATTATTCCATAAACCATAGTATATCCAAGGGCGATTAATGCATATATACTACCTAGCGATACCCCGTTGATTAGTTGCTGAATTAACTGCTCCATTTATGTCACCCCTTTAAAATTTTAATGATGGATTTAGGGGCAGACCCCTAAACCCATATCATAAATGTCTTAAGGTTCTAATTTTTTAAGGAAAGTAGGTTCCCCATCCTTTAACTCTAGTATTGTAACTGCCTTAACAGGGTTATGATTTTCATCTATGGAAAGAGTACCTGTTATAGCTTCAAAATTCTTCGTGGATGCTAAGGCATCTTTTAATTTTTCCGAATCTGCTTCCCCTGCTCTTTCTAGGGCATCTGCTAGGAAATATGCTAAATCATAGCCCAGAGCGTTAAAAGCATCAGCTTCTTTATTGTATTTACCACTAAAAGCTTTTCTAAATGCTACGATGTCATCTGCATCATCCATGGATGAATAATGATTTGTGTAGTATACATGGTTTAATGCTTCTGCACCGGCAATTTCAACTAATTTTGGAGAATCATAACCATCGGCACCCAGTACTGGAACATCCAGACCTAATTCCCTAGCTTGTCGCACGATTAAACCAACTTCTTCATAATATCCAGGAACATATAATACTTCTGGATTTGCAGATTTAAGATTTGTCAAAACGGCCTTGTAGTCTGTTTCATTGGCCTGATAAGCTTCCTCAGCAAGAACGGTTCCACCTAGGGCCTTAAAAGTTTCATTAAAACTCTTGGCAAGCCCCTTAGCATAATCACTTGTATTGTCAAATAAAACAGCTGCATTTTTGAAATTCAAATCTTTATATGCAAAATTAGCCATTGTTACACCTTGAAAAGAATCACTAAAACAAGTTTTAAAGACATATTCCCTTACCTTTCCATTAGCATCCATGGTCACATCATCTGCTGTGGCCGATGCTGATATCAAAGGAACTTTATTTTGCATAGCAGGGGGTGTAGCGGCTTTTGTATTACCAGAGGTTGCAGCTCCAAGTATTGCAACAACTTTATCCCTTGTGGCAAGCCTAGTGGAAACATTAGTAGCCTCAGTGGTATCAGATTTGTTATCCATTTTCACTGGTTCAACCTGTTTACCTAATACTCCACCCTTAGCATTTATTTCTTCAAAAGCTAGTTCAATTCCCTCTGTTAAACCCTGGCCATATGTCGAAACTGCACCTGAAAGTTCGTAGTTTAAACCAACCTTGATTGTGTCAGCATCGTTTGGAGATTCAACATCCTGGGGTGGGTTGTTTTCTGACCCCACATTGGCACCCTGCGAACATCCTGCAACAAAGCTTAATACTAATAATAATGACATAAATACTACAAATTTCTTTTTCATTTCTTAATCCCCTTTCACGGTAATATTTTTAGATTAATTATTCATAAGTTGATGCCATATAATAAGGGCCACGCCCTTATTAAAAGACATTTACTTGATGATTTGTTTGCTAATTTATCATTAGCATAAATTTCAAATATGTTCACCTCCATATAAAAGATAATAAAAAAGCCTCTATTATGTCTATTCAAACATAATAGAGGCGCTGATAGCACGGTACCACTCTATTTTGCAAACTTTACTAAAAAAGAATGCCTTAACAGGTTCAATCAAACCTTAGCCTAGTAACGGGGCTTGCCGTCATAACTTACTTAATTCAGCTATGAAACTCAGAAGTGATTATTAGCTATCGAATTAATGCTGGTTTTCATCTTCCCCAGCTCTCTGTAATTAATTCCCATGATAGTTTTGTCTTCGTCAAAGTTTTTCAAGATTTTTTTATTAATTGCTTATTAGGTTATCACCTTTAAAATAGTATGTCAACCATATTTTTTAAAATATTTTTAAAAAGATGAATTGACTATAAATTCAAAACCATCCAAACATTGATATTCTAGGTGTTAATACTAGCAAAAAAAATATTAATAATAGAATATGTAAATATTGGATAAGCAGGTAAAACAAATATGGGTGATGAAATCTAGGGTAATAATTTATCTAAATAGATTAATGGCAAAGGCCTAGGGGACTTGCGCAGGGTCTTTGGTATATGGTACGATGATTAAAGGATTTAATAATGAGGACAATAAAACCTACAAAATATTGTATAATAAAATTATGAATTTTATCAATTTACATATCAATAATAGAAAATGAGCAATTTTTAATAGGGGGGATATTATATGGCTGTTTTAGTTTGCGGTGGTGCTGGCTATATTGGTTCGCATTGTGTATATGAATTAATTGACAGAAACGAAGAAGTGATTGTTATAGACAATTTACAAAGTGGCCATTTGGATGCATTACACAAGGACGCAAGGTTCTACCAGGGGGATATTAGAGATCATAGCTTCCTAACCAATGTCTTTGCCCAAAACAAAATAGACGAAGTAATACACTTTGCAGCAAACTCATTGGTTGGCGAAAGCATGAAAGAACCCCTAAAATATTATAAGAACAACCTATACGGCACATTGGTTTTATTAGAGGCAATGAAGGAATATAATATTAAAAAAATTGTTTTTTCATCCACAGCTGCTACATATGGGGAGCCAGAAAATATTCCAATTTTGGAAACAGATAAGACAAAACCTACCAATCCTTATGGTGAAACTAAATTAGCTATAGAAAAAATGATGAAATGGGCTGATGAAGCCTATGGAATGAAATATATATCATTGAGGTACTTTAATGTGGCTGGGGCCCACGAAAGTGGAAACATCGGGGAAGATCACAATCCTGAAACCCATCTTATACCCTTAATTTTGCAGGTGCCCTTAAAGAAAAGGGAACACATAACTATTTTTGGCCAGGATTATGATACCCATGATGGTACATGTGTTAGAGACTATATTCAAATTATGGATTTGGTAGATGCACATATTTTAGCCTTAAAAAAATTACGCATGGATGGAGGAAGCTCCATATACAATCTGGGCAATGGCAGGGGTTTTTCTGTTAAGGAAATGGTAGAGGCGGCTAGGAGTGTTACCAAGCATCCTATACCAGTAGTTATGGGTGAAAGAAGAGAAGGCGATCCATCACAACTTGTAGCCTCTAGCCAAAAAGCAAAAGATGAGCTTGGCTGGCAACCAAGATTTACAAGGGTAGAAGATATCATAAGAACTGCATGGAAATGGCATAATAAATATCCTAATGGTTTTCAAAAATAAATAGGTTTATCTATTTTGAAAACTATTTAGGAATATGGACTTGGGGAGATAGTATGAGTTTTTTAAAATTATTTATTACATTTTTTAAAATAGGTGCATTTACTTTTGGCGGGGGCTACGCAATGTTATCCCTTATAGAAATTGAAGTGGTAGAAAGAAATGGATGGGTAGATAGTCAGGAATTCTTGGATGGGATAGCAGTGGCCCAATCTTCACCCGGGCCCATATCGGTAAACACATCCATTTTCATTGGCTATAAACTTAAGGGAGTCCCAGGTGCTTTGGTATGTGCATTAGGGACTATTTTGCCTTCCTTTTTT
>CAZUTD010000049.1:0-9961 GCA_964623185.1 uncultured Clostridiaceae bacterium | reverse complement strand
ATATAAAAGATATTATACCATAAAAAAAATACATTTGACAGAAAATTTTAAAAATAAGATTAAATTTCATTTAAGTTGAAAAATGATATAATGAATAATATAGGGTGAGGCTTATTAAGCTATTATACAAATAGCAAATTTGTTTTCTATAAATAAAGTAGCATCCCATGGGAACTCTCGAATGGCCGGTTTAAGTCTTACTGATAGATGGGTTAGATTATTGGAATGGAATAATACAGAAAATATGGAGTTGAGGTCTATGAAATTATGTTCTATATGCAATAAAAATATAGCTGTTATTTTTGCAACTAAATTCGAAAATGGCAAATCAGAAATGAAAGGAATTTGTATATCCTGTGCTAAAAAAATGGGTCTACCTGTAATTGATCAAATTATGCAGCAAACAGGTATGACAGCCGAAGAAATTGATAGTCTGACCCAGGATATGGATATTCTTTCTGAAGAAGGTGAAGGAATTAATTTGGATGATTTGCCTAATAATCAATCATTGCTGGATTTATTTAAAAAAGATGGATTTGGCACAATTCAAAACAAAATTAATTCGATAAATGAGAATGAGGAAATTAATACCCAAACCAAGGATGAATCTAACCATAGCTACCAAAAGCCCAAGGTCAATAAAAAGAAGAAGAAACATTTGGATAGTTATGGAACAAATCTTACAGAAAGAGCTAAAAACAATGAAGTGGATAAAATCATTGGAAGAAGTGCGGAAATAGACAGGGTGATACAGATTTTAAATAGGAGAACAAAAAATAACCCTATCTTGATTGGTGAACCTGGAGTAGGTAAAACAGCCGTGGCCGAGGGCTTGGCTGTGAAGATTGCTGAAAAACAGGTGCCGGCTAAGCTTTTCGATGCAGAGGTTTACCTATTAGACTTAACCGCTATTGTTGCTGGAACACAATTTAGGGGTCAGTTTGAGGGACGAATGAAGGCTATTATTAATGAAGCCCATGAATTGGGGAATATTATCCTAGTTATTGACGAAGTCCATAATATAATGGGGGCCGGAGAGGTGCATGGGGGCGTGATGAATGCAGCCAATATTTTGAAACCAGCCCTTGCCAAAGGTGATATACAGGTCATTGGGGCGACAACTTTGGAGGAATATCGAAAACACATTGAAAAGGATTCAGCTCTTGAGAGAAGATTTCAGCCAGTATTAATAGAAGAACCCACTATAGAGGAATCAATTGAAATATTGAAGGGGATTAAAAATTATTATGAGGACTACCATAAGGTTATAATTTCCGATGAGGTAATAGAAAATGCGGTAAAATTATCTGAAAGATATATTGCCGACAGGTATTTGCCGGATAAGGCTATTGATGTTATTGATGAAGCGGGCTCAAAGGTGAATTTAAGCAATAAGGCCTTACTTGACTTGCAAATATTAAGAGACGAATTAAATGCCTTGCAGGAAAAGAGGGTAGAATTGACTCAAGGTAATAAATTTGAAGAGGCAGCCCAGTGTAAGGTGGAGGAGTGTATTTTACAAGATAAAATAAAAGCACTAGAAAATGAAAGCCAGAAGTCGGAAGTCAAATTAAAGGATATAGGGTCTGTTATTGAATCATGGACAAAAATACCTGTACAAAAAATTACTAGGCAGGAAGCCCAAAACCTTTTGAATCTAGAAAAAAATCTTCATAAGAGGGTTATAGGTCAGGAAGAGGCAGTCAATAGTTTGGCTAGGGCCATCCGGAGAAACCGTTCAGGGTTTAGAAAACTTAATAAACCAAGTTCTTTTATTTTTGTAGGACCAACAGGTGTTGGGAAAACGGAACTGGTTAAAACCTTAGCAAGTGAACTTTTTGGAAATGAAGAAGCAATGATTCGTATGGATATGTCCGAATACATGGAAAAACATACTGTTTCTAAATTAATTGGTGCACCCCCGGGATATATTGGTTATGACCAGGGTGGCCAATTGACCGAAAAAGTTCGGCGAAAGCCCTATTCGGTAATCCTAATGGATGAAATTGAAAAAGCCCACCCGGATGTCTTTAACATATTATTACAGATTCTTGAAGATGGCAGATTAACTGACAGTCAGGGTAGGACTGTGTATTTTGATAATACGGTAGTTGTAATGACATCTAATATAGGAACCCAGTTGAAATCCTCAGGCATAGGCTTTGGCAAGAGGGGATACGAGGCAATGGAATCTAGGGTGAAAGAGGCACTGGAAGAGGTTTTCCGACCTGAATTTTTAAACCGTATTGATGAAACCATAGTTTTTGAGAGGCTAAGCAAGGAAGAACTCCACAAAATTATTGATTTAATGCTCAAGGAAGTTACAGAACAGGTTGTGGACAAGGGGATGGCCTTGGAAGTGTCCGATTCAGTAAAGGATTTTATCCTAGAAAAGGGCTATGATGAAAAATATGGGGCAAGACCCTTAAGAAGGACAATCCAGCGATATATTGAAGATGAAATTGCTGAAAGTTATCTTCAAAATAAAATTGCTGAGGGGGCACATATTTATATTGGCTTAAAAGATAAAAAAATAATCTTGGAATCCCAAGCAGGGTCATAGAAAAGAAAAATATTGGACTCCTATGCACATAAAAGTCATAGGAGTCCAATGTTTTAGTTTTTGAAACTATGGATGGGGGCTGGAATCCTGCCTTCCCGCATGATAAAATCAGCACTTGAAAATTTACTGACCGCCATGATGGGAGCTCTTCCTAGCAGACCTCCAAATTCAGCCGTTTCGCCTATACCCTTGCCATAAACAGGAATAATACGAACGCCTGTAGTTTTATTGTTAATAACACCTATGGCAGCTTCATCCGCAATAATGGCGGACAGGGTTGTGTCAGGGGTATCGCCTGGGACAGCTACCATATCTAGCCCTACCGAGCACACAGATGTCATGGCCTCGAGTTTTTCAAGATTGATAGAACCTTTTTGCACCGCTTCAATCATGCCTTCATCTTCACTGACAGGGATAAACGCACCGCTTAGGCCACCGACATGTGAGGAAGCCATAATACCACCCTTTTTTACAGCATCATTTAATAATGCCAGGGCGGCTGTTGTCCCATGACAACCACAGCTTTCTAAGCCCATTTCTTCTAAAATCCTCCCAACACTATCACCAATAGCTGGGGTGGGTGCCAGGGATAGGTCCACGATACCAAAGGGAATTCCCAGCCTTGAGGAGGCTTCATGTGCCACTAATTGGCCGGCCCGTGTTATTTTAAAGGCGATTTTTTTAATGGTTTCGGCCACCTCGTCAAAGGGTTTACCCCTAACTTCTTCTAGGGCTGATTTTACAACTCCCGGTCCACTAATACCCACATTTATAATAGCTTCTGCTTCCCCTACACCATGAAAGGCACCAGCCATAAAAGGATTATCCTGGACAGCATTAGCAAAGACCACGAGTTTAGCACAGCCGATACTGTCCTTTTCTCTTGTGAGGTAGGCAGTTTCTTTAATTATCCTGCCCATATCTTTAACAGCCCTCATATTAATACCCGTCTTTGTACATGCAAGATTGATTGAGGAACAAACCTTTTCTGTTGAGGCAAGAGCTTCAGGTATGGAATTGATAAGGATTTCATCACCCTTGGAGTAGCCTTTTTGGACCAGGGCAGAAAAACCTCCGATAAAATTCACACCCACACTTGTGGCAGCCCTATCTAGGGTTTTAGCAAATTCAGTATAATTTATATCCTCACTGGCTTGGGCAATAAGGGAAACAGGCGTAACAGAAATTCTCTTGTTGATGATAGGAATACCATATTCAGTTTCTATTTCCTCGCCCACTTTTACTAGGTTTGCAGCTAATTTAGTAATTTTATCGTAAATCTTTATTCTTGCCTTATCGCCAGAGGAATCGCAACAATCCAAAAGAGAGATACCCATTGTAATAGTTCTTATATCTAGCTTTTCTTTTTCAATCATTTTTATGGTTTCCATAATGTTTTGGAAATTAATCATCTATCTTCATCCTCCATGTTTTCAAATACTATGCATTGCATTAAAAAGATCTTCCCGTTGGATATGTATTGAAAGTGCAATCTTTTGTCCAATGGTCTCCAACTCATCTTTTAACTGGCTAAAATCGACTGACATTTGGGCAAGGTCTACGAACATTACCATAGCAAAATAATCTTGTAACAAAGTTTGATTAATATCCAACACATTTATTTGATATTTTCTCAGCACAGTGGTTACTTCGTGGATAATACCAATTTTATCATCGCCAATTACAGAAATAAATGCCTTCATTTTTCTTCCCTCCTTGTAAAAATACTTGTCTCCTTAAAAATAACAAGAGACCAAATAATAAATTTAGTCTCTGGAATTGCAAGGATATTGGGAATTTTAAAATAAAATTGCAAAAATCATATCCCCATCAATACAGAAATTGATAGGAATAAGACTTGTTTTATATAAAATCCTCTGTCCTTTTACCTGAGAGTTTCACTTGTTAGCCAAGTTTTCCCCTTCGGTGCTCCCTTGAGTCTCTCCAGAGGCTCGTCCAACAACGGTTTACAATGTGTATTCCGCTATCTTCATGCGATTTGTATGAATTTTTTTTCTGGACATCAATTATTGTAACATACTTCATTCTTTAAAATCAATAGGGAGGGTAAATTAGATTATCTACATATCCCTATGGCCAGATATTGGATTTTCTTGCGAAGCAAAACAAGCAACTTTAACAGGGTCAAATGAGGAATATCCTATTTGTTAGCAAGCTTTATCTTAGAAATTAATTTAACTTTTTTAGTGGTTTCACTGTAGGACCCTCGATAATATCCCCATCTATGGAATACCTGGAACCATGGCATGGGCAATCCCAGGTGTTGTCGGCATTGTTCCATCGGACTTCACAACCCATATGGCCGCAGGTAGTGTCCACAAGATGCAAATTTCCATCCTTATCACGGTAGGCACCAATAGATTGACCATCAATTTTAAAAATCTTGGCCTCATTATTTTGTATTTGTTCTTGTATTTGGCCTGACAAAATTTTTCCCGAAACAAGATTTACTGCCACATCCGTGTTTTGTTTAATAAAGCTAGCGATTGCATCAGTGGATGGAACCAGCCTGGAAGGGTTGAAAACAGGTGACCATGGGCTTTCACCCTTGATAATTAAATCCGTCAATAGGATAGCTGCAAGAGTACTGGTAGTCATACCCCATTTTTGGAAAGCTGTTGCAACATAAATATTTGGGGTGGTAGGCGCTAACTGTCCTATATAGGGTACACCATCTGGCGAAGACCCATCCTGGGCGGACCAACGATATAGGATATCATTTACCTGGAAGAGTTCATTAGAGAAGTTCACCAATTTTCTATAGTGGTCACTTAAATTTTCACCATGCCCCGTTTTGTGGTGCTCACCACCTACCAGGATTAACTCCTTATCCTGGAAACTCTGCGACCGAAGAGAACGGCTAGGCTCTTCTGCATTTATATACATACCTAATGGAAATTTGTCTTTAATTGTGATACCCAATATATAGGATCTTTCCGGGTAAACCCTGGAGAAATAGAGACCAGGCTTATCATAAAAGGGATAATGGGAGGCTATAATAACATTTGAGGCTACCACCTTATGGCCTTTTTCGGTTATGACTCTTGGACTATTATCCCTTTGTATATCAAGGGCCCTGGTTTGTTCAAAAATATGGCTACCATTTCCCGGTATATCTTTGGCTAGGGCTAATAGATATTTTCTAGGGTGAAATTGGGCTTGACCATCAAATTTTACGCCGGCCTTAATACTTATGGGTAGGGGTATGGTTTCTGTATATGAGGCCATAATGCCTAGGGTGGAGGCGGTTTTTGTTTCGTCAATAATTTTTTGGACATAGTCATCTGACTGGGTAAACAAATAGGCGGGCTGCCAGGAAAAATCACAATCAATATTTTTTTCTTCAATTAGGTCAGAAATCATCCGTATTGCTGATTCGTTGGCATCGGCATATTGTTCAGCCTTTTCATGTCCCATTTCATTTTTGATTTTATGATAGATAAGACCATGTTGGGAGGTTATTTTAGCACTGGTATGACCAGATGTTCCCTGTAAAATACTGTCTGCTTCCAGGACAGCAACTTGTAAACCAGCCTCTTTTAAAAGAAAGGCTGTGGTAATACCAACCATACCTCCACCTACAATGGCTACATCCACCCTTATATCTTCTTCTAGTGTTGGGTAATTCGTTTTTTCTGTAGAGTCAAGCCAAAAAGACAAGGGCTTGATAGCTAAAAAATCATCTTTACTCATTTTCATTCTCCTTATGAATTTTATTTTTAGTATTAGGTGTATTTTAACCGGGAGTCTTATAAAAAATTTATCTGGGTATATTTTCCCCTTTTTCCGGTCAAGTATTCTATAAAACTATGGAAAATCTTACTTTATGATAGGAGAATTTTGAAGGAAGACATAGAAAAATAACAGATTTTATGATATATTTATCTCAATATGAAAACAATATCTAAAAAGCTGAAAAGGAATGATTAAAAATGGACAAAAGGCCCATTGCTTCAAACTTTATTAGAAATATTATTATTGAGGACTTAGAGTCGGGAAAACACAAGGATATTATTACCAGGTTTCCACCGGAACCAAACGGTTACTTACATATTGGTCATGCTAAGGCAATTACCTTAAATTTTGAGCTAGCTGACGAATTTGAGGGTAGGACCCACCTACGCTTTGATGATACTAACCCTACAAAGGAAGATACAGAATATGTAGAGTCGATAAAAGAGGATGTAAAATGGTTGGGTTTTGAATGGGATGAACTATATTTCGCCTCAGATTATTTTGAGGAAATGTATCAAAGGGCAATTTTACTAATAAAAAAAGGCAAAGCCTTTGTATGTGATTTGACAGCTGAAGAAATTAGGGAATACCGTGGAACTTTGACTGTGGCTGGAAAAGAAAGCCCTTATCGTAACAGGGATGTTGAAGAAAATCTAAAACTTTTTGAACAGATGAAAAGCGGACAACTAGAAGAAGGTGAAAAGGTTCTAAGAGCAAAAATTGATATGGCTTCTCCCAATATGAATATGAGGGACCCCGTGCTTTACAGGATTGTTCATGCAGATCACCACAACACCAAAGATGAGTGGTGTATCTATCCCATGTATGATTATGCCCACCCATTAGAAGATGCTATAGAGGGAATAACACATTCGCTTTGCTCATTGGAGTTTGAAGACCATAGGCCCTTATATGATTGGGTAATACGAGAATGTGAGACAGAAAAACAACCACGGCAAATTGAGTTTGCCCGGTTAAATATTACCAATACAGTGATGAGCAAGAGAAAGTTAAAAGTATTGGTGGATGAGGGCTTTGTCGATGGCTGGGATGACCCAAGAATGCCAACTATTGCAGGGTTAAGAAGAAGGGGTTATACACCAGAGTCCATCAGAAACTTTTGCAGGGAAATAGGCGTAGCTAAGGCTAATAGTGTAGTGGACGAGCAGATGTTGGAACATTTTATCAGGGAGGATTTACATGCTAAAGCCCCAAGAACTATGGCAATTTTACGGCCTCTAAAGGTTGTTATTACCAATTACCCAGAAAACCAGGTAGAAATGTTAGATGCTGAAAATAATCCAGAGGACCCTTCAATGGGAATCCGACAGCTTCCATTTTCAAGGGACATATATATTGAGCAGGAAGATTTTATGGAAAATCCGCCTAAGAAATATTTCAGGCTGTTTCCAGGTAATGAAGTACGGTTAAAGCATGCATACTTTATTAAATGCAATGAAGTAATCAAGGATGATGAAGGTAATGTTATAGAGCTGAGATGTAGTTACGATATAGAAACCAAGAGTGGGACAGGATTTAAGGGGAGAAAAGTTAAGGGAACTATTCATTGGGTAGATGCAAATAATGCGGTCCCTGCAGAGTTTAGATTGTATCAACCGCTTATCCTGGATGACGACGGTGAGGAGGACGATCATTTTACAGACAAGGTCAACCCAAATTCTTTGGAAATTCTCCAGGGTTTTATAGAAACAAACATAAAAGCAGCAAAACCGCAAGATAAGTTCCAATTTTTCAGACATGGTTATTTTAATGTTGACCCCAAGTATACAAGTGAGGAGAAACTTGTTTTTAATAGGATTGTACCTTTAAAAAGTTCTTTTAAAATATAAGCAAGACAAGTGGGGATCTCAATCCATAGGGAGGAGAAACCCACTTTTTTTTTGATTTTTTTGCGGGTTTGTTAAAATATTTTCATACAATTGAGTTTTGTTTTTGCAAAGAGGTAGAACTAGTAATGCAAGGAAAATCTGTGAGGAGTGTCCTATTTTTTTCAAAATCGTTCCATAAATAGAAGGATTATCTATTAACTATGCCTAATATATAACTTACAAATAATGGAGAGAATTACATTCAATACAAAATGATAGCATAACCACCTTTCATTTTATAGTGGTATTTTCACTATGGTTAAATAAGCCTGTATAAATAAAAAAAACTCAGGAAAGGGGGTAAAATATGAAAATAAATTTTATAGTATGTGAAGATAATAACAATACAAGAAAAATTATTTGTGATTGGTTAAAAAACTACATAGATAATAAGGTAACTAAACTCCTTTTAGCAACTTCCCAACCTGAGAAAATTTTACAGGTGCTTTGCCAGGTTAATGGAATAGCTATATGCTTGTTGGATATTAACTTGAATACAAGCATAAATGGTATAGCATTAGCAGAAAAGATTAGAAGTATGAATCCACAAACGAAAATTATATTTATAACTGCCTATGCCGAATGGGTGGTAGAAAGTATCAATAGAAATATAGAACCCTTTGCCTATTTGATAAAACCCCTGGAAAGGGAAATTTTTGACTGGCATATTAAGAGGGTATTGGGAATTGTGAAAAAAGCCCATGAATCTAAATTGGAGAGGGATAAGAGTTTAATCAAACTGGAAGCTTACGGTCGTAGTTATTATAAAAATGCAAATAACATCACCCATGTTGAGACCCATCATAAGGAGGGCTATGTAATAGCCCATACTTCAAATGGGGAAAGAATTATTCATAAGAGTAGGTTGGGGAGGATGCTGGATTATCTTAACAAAATCTCAAACAATAGTTTTATACAATGCTATAAATCCATCTTGGTAAACCATTATTATATTGAGTCTATAAATAAAAGGCAGGGACAGATACTTTTAAAGGATGGAACAATTTTATTCCTTTCTAGGAAAAAGTCTATCCAGGAAAGAATTGAAAAGAGGATAATGGGGGATATCAATGCTTAGTATAGATAGGGTTAGGTATTCTATCGTGGTTATAATGGAATCATTGGTATATATCAAAACACTGGAACTTTTATTAGAAAAGTCTAGGACAAAACCATTGAAGCTATACATTACACTTATAGCTACAAGCGGGCTAACTATGGTTCTTTATATTAAACTGGGGTGGTCATATCATGTAAGGATAACATCAATATTTATATGTTTTACAACTATTACAATTGTCTTATTAGGGTTAAAACCATCAAAGGCTATTTTTTTAACCTTTATTTACGCTGCCTTAATATTGGCAGGAGATATATTTGCTATCCATATTTTAATTTTTGTGCTTAAGATATCGGTCATAGATATTCACAATGAAATGACCTTATTTTTTTTGTCCAGCCTAATATCGCTTTCCTTTGTTTTCTTATTACTTTACATATTAAAATACAAGCTGTTGAATAGGCAATATTCTAGAAAAATAAGAATCAAAAATAAAAACATTATTTTACATATTTCTATAGTGGGGGGGATATTGGTAATTAACTTTTATATATTTTTATACAATATTAGATTGATGAATCCCACAATATCAACCCTACATATGATATTAGTAGTAGCCTATATTATTACATCCCTGAATTATTCCTTTTTAGAAAAGGATTTGAAGTGCCAGGAAAGACTATATAAAAGCCA
>CAZUTD010000048.1:4735-9970 GCA_964623185.1 uncultured Clostridiaceae bacterium | reverse complement strand
CACTAGTCAAAATAGTGGTTATAGTCCCCATAAACTACGTGCAACAGCAGCTACATCCTTAATACAACAAGGTTTTTCTGTTTATGATGTCCAAAACTTACTCGACCATGATAATGTTACCACTACACAATTATATGCTGCACATAAAAAAGATGTAAAACGGGAGATTGTCAAAAATTTTGAATGGCTAGATGAATAAGAAATTACTTGACAGCAAGCAGAACAAGTGTTTGATTGCCTTTCTAATATATGATATACTTGTTTGTAGTTAAAAGAATTTTAGAAGGGAGTCTTATTTTTATGTACGAAGATTTAAGCCCTAAGCAACAAGAAATATTAAATTGCATAAAACAAGAAATTATTCATAAAGGCTATCCGCCTTCTGTACGTGAAATTTGCCTTGTTGTTGGCCTAAAGTCCACCTCTACAGTTCATGGACATTTAAATAAATTAGAGGAAAAGGGATATATCAGGAGAGATCCAACCAAACCCAGGGCTATTGAAATATTAGAGAATAATTCTAAATTTGGTTTTGAATTATATAATAATAAAATTATCAATGTCCCTATTATAGGGAGTGTTGCGGCTGGGGAACCCATTTTGGCAATAGAGAATGTTGAAGAATTGTTTCCGCTACCTGCCAACTTTGTCAAAAATGAGGCTGATGACCTATTCATACTGATGATTAAGGGAGATAGTATGATTGATGCTGGAATACTTAATAAAGATTATGTTGTTGTACGAAAACAATCCCATGCCAATAATAATGATATAGTTGTCGCGTTATTAGAAAATGAGGCTACAGTAAAAAGGTTTTATCGGGAATCCAATCATATTAGGTTACAACCAGAAAATCAATTTATGCAGCCTATAATAACGAGAAATGTCACCATACTCGGAAAAGTTATTGGGGTATTCAGGAAAATGTAAATGATGTTCTATTTGTTATATGATACCCCAAAGGCAAATTAATCATATTACTAATTTACCTTTGGGGATATTTAAAAATAGGTTTTATGATCCAATGTTGATAATATTTTGCATTGCCATCAATGCTCCTAATTTACTATGCTCATATGTTAAACCTCCCTGAAAATAAACAATGTACGGAGGCCTAATTGGTCCATCCGCACTAAGCTCTATAGAAGATCCCTGTATAAAGGCCCCAGCGGCCATAATAACAGGATCATTGTATCCTGGCATTTGCCAAGGTATGGGCGTTACAAAAGAATCTACGGCTGCGGCGGCTTGCACTCCTTCACAGAAAGCTATAACCTTTTTTTCAGATCCCAATTTAACTGCCTGTATAATATCGCTTCTTTCCTCATCAAATAATGGTTTAACATCATACCCTTCTTCCTCAAACAACTTGGAACAAAATATTGCTCCTTTAATTGCACCGGCTACAATATGTGGTGCCAGGAATAATCCCTGAAAAAAGGTTCTGCTAAGCCCAAATGTTAGTCCAGATTCCTTTCCTATCCCTGGAGAGGTGAGTTTATAAGAAATTAATTCTATCAGATGCTTTTTCCCAACAATATAGCCACCAGATAAAGCTAATCCCCCTCCCGGATTTTTTATTAAAGAACCTGCTAAAATGTCTACACCAACTTCTGTTGGTTCTCTGGTTTCTAAAAACTCGCCATAACAGTTGTCCGCCATACAAATAATTGTAGGATTTATATCTTTTACCAATTTAACAATCTTTTCGATGCTATTAACACTTAAAGCATTTCTGAAACCATATCCAGTTGATCTTTGAATATATATAAGCTTTGTTTTATGTGATATGTTTTTTACAATTGAGTCAAAATCAATATCACCGTTTTTTAAAAAATCAACTTCCTTATACTTAATACCCATCTTTTTAAAACTTGCTATATAGTCCCCGGTAATACCAATTAGCTCATGTAAGGTATCATAAGGCTTACCAGTAACTGATATCATTTCATCCCCTGGTTGGAGCAATCCCGTTAAACATAGAGTTAAAGCATGAGTTCCGTTAGCTATTGTGGGTCTAACAATTGCATCTTCAGTTTTAAAAACCATGGCATAAACTTCCTCTAATTTATCCCTGCCTATGTCATTATAACCATAACCCGTGGTCCAATTAAAATGTTGTTCACTCAATTTTAATTTTTGCATGGCATGTATAATTTTGTACTGGTTATATGCATGTATTGAATTTACTTTTTTAAATGTTTTATATAACTTTTCTTCTATTTCCATAGATTTTTTTATAAGATTTCTATTAATATTGAATAAATCATATAAAATATTTTCTTCCATTTGTTGTCCCCTTTTCTTTTGCAAATATTTTGTTAGTAGATAAAATTTAGAATGTAAGTTACTAATCTATACCCATAATATAAATAGTTCAAAAAATTAAAACTCCCCCATTGATAAATTTAACGGAGAAGTTTCAAGCATAATTAATAACAACTCCCTATTCTTCTATGTTTTTGGGGTTTTGTAAAAAATCAATATTATTGATTGGTGAAATCGTTGAAATTGCGTGTTTATAAATTAATTGTTGTTTTCCATCTGTATCCAAAATAATTGTGTAATTATCAAAGCCTTTGACTAAACCCTTCAACTGAAACCCATTTATCAAATATATAGTTATAGGAATACTCTCCCTCCTAACCTGGTTTAAAAAAAGATCTTGTAAATTGATATTACTTTTCATATTTTTTCCTCCTCAATTTTTGATTATTCTATTTTGTGGGCTCCCGTCATATTTTAATAAGAATATTTCTCTGGCCTTTCTATCAATATTCTATAGAATATTGAATTTTCCTTCCACATATTCCTTAATATTATTAATTAAATTTTCCTCTGAGGAATGTTCAGATAAATTATACCATATGACATTGTCTAGCCTTTTAAACCATGTTAACTGTCTTTTAGCATATCTTCTGGTATCTTTTTTTAAAATCTTTATTGCCTCTTCTAATGTGCAATTTCCACTTAAATACATAATTATTTCTTTATAACCCAACCCTTTAAATGCGATTAAATCTTCCTTGTATCCTAGCTTTAAAAGTCCCCTTACTTCCTCAACTAAACCATTCTCTATCATTAGGTCGACTCTTTTATTAATTCTATCATATAGTTCCTTCCTGTCTCTGGTTATACCAATTAGAATACAATTATATAAATTATTAGTTGTTAAACTTTTTCTAAAATCACCAATGCTCTTTCCACTTTCACTATACACCTCTATAGCCCTAATAACTCTTTTAACATTATTGTGATGAATTCTTTTAGCCACCTCGGGATCAATTTGTTTCAATTTATTATGTATATACTCGTTTCCATATTTGCAAGCCTCTTCTTGTAACTTCCGTCTCAAATTTTTATTAGAAATTGTATCAGTAAAATCCATATCGTAAATAATTGAGTTAATATACAAACCCGTACCACCCACCAAAATCGGGAGTTTTCCATCATAGTTAATTTTGTTTATATATTTCTGTGCCTCTTTTTGATAAAGTGCAACAGAATAATCTGTGTTAGGGTTAACATTATCAATTAGATAATGCGTAATGTCCTTCATTTCTTCCAATGAGGGTTTTGCTGTTCCAATATCCATATGCTTATAAATTTGCATTGAATCGGCAGAAATAATTGCCCCATTTAACTTCCTAGCTAATTCTATAGATAGCGCTGTTTTACCGGCAGCAGTTGGGCCCAAAATTACTAATAAATTTTGTTTTTTCAAGAAATCAACTCCTATTGTATCCTTTTAAAATTTTTTTCAATTTCATATTTTGTCAAGGAAATTAAAATGGGTCTTCCATGCGGACAGGTCAATGGGGGTTGCAATTTGCATAAGTCTTCAATTAATTGTTCAATTTCGTATAAATTTAATTTGTCAGACGCTTTTATAGCTGTTCTACAAGATCTTTTAATAATTGTTTCGATAAATGCTGAATCTCTTGAACTTTTCTCTTTAATTTCATCAATACTTTCATAAAAAAAGTTAAGGTTCTTGGGTATGCCCATTATTATAGGCACTTCTCTTACTAATAAGGTGTTTACCCCAAAGTTTTCAATTACAAAACCAAATTTTTTAAGTTCTCGTAAATGTTGCACAACTATAGTATAATCATCGCTTGATAATTGTAAAACCTTAGGTTCTAAAAGAGCTTGTGAAACAATGCTTTCTTCCCTAAACCCCTTCAGCATTTGATTATAAAGTAATCTTTCATGAGCTGCATGTTGGTCAATTAGAATCATGGAAAAATTTTGTTCTATTATTATATAGGTGTTAAATAATTGCCCTATAACTTTAAAATTATGAAGCAGATTTTCCAGAAAGTTTTTCTGTGTTATTCCCAAGTTGATTTGATTTTTATCCATGATATTGCTATTATTTAAAATATTTTTACAAAATACTTTATCATCTGTTCCTTCTATTTTTACGATGTCATCACTTATACCGTCTACATGTGAATTATTATAGTTTTTGTTATTATATGTATCATAACTAGTATTATTCTCCTTTATCTTACCACGATACAGTATTCTATCATGGTTAATTATTAATGGAGGAATAACCACCTTTTCTCTTAATGTAGTGACTATTGTATCATAAATTAATTTATAAACTTGGTCCTCGTTATGTATTTTTATTTCAGCTTTTGTTGGATGTATATTAACATCAAGCAATTCTGGATTTATCATTATATTCAAAATACAAGCTGGAAATTTGTTAATAGTTAACTTTTCCCTATAGGCATCTTCTATGGCCCTATATATTAGTTTACTTTTAACATATCTATTATTTACAAAGATTATTTCGAATTTTCTATTACCCCTAACATATGTTGGCTTTGATATGAACCCCTTTACCCTTATCATATCCTGTTCATTATTTACAGCTAATAAATTTTCAACCAACTCCTTACCCAAAACCGATAATATTGTATGTTCAATATTACCATTCCCCGGAGTGGTGAACATAATATTATTATTGTTAATATACTGGATTGAAATATCCGGTTGGCTAAGTGCTAGCCTAGAAACTACCTCACCTACCCTTGTAGCTTCTACCTGAGCACTTTTTAAAAATTGGATCCTTGCCGGCATATTGAAGAATAGATTTTCTACAGTTACCGTTGTTCCATCAGGTGCTCCAACCTTCTTGCTGTTTATAATCTTTCCACCATTAATATCTAGGGAAATACCATATATTTGTTCCTTAGGTTTTGTTATAATTTGTGTTTGTGA
>CAZUTD010000048.1:0-4725 GCA_964623185.1 uncultured Clostridiaceae bacterium | reverse complement strand
CACCTCTGAAGCCTAGTGTGTTAATTGAAGTTAAATCCTTTGCAAGAGTTATTTTTGATGTTGCATGCCTCATAAAAGCTGTTTCAACATCCTCTTCATAAATACCTATCCCATTATCACTAACTCTTATATATTTACTTCCTCCTTCTTTTATTTCTATTACTATGTTTTTAGCATTAGCATCAATAGAATTTTCCATCAATTCCTTCACAATAGAATGGGGAGCATCTATTACCTCACCTGCAGCTATTTTATTGATAGTTAAGTCTTCTAAAATTTTTATCGGTTTTCTCATTTTTAGTCCCCCCGTGAATCATTTATCATTTTCTGTAGGTTAAAAAGAAAATTCAATGCCTCTATTGGTGTCGTATTCATTAAATGCAAATTTTTTATTTCCATGATAATTTCATTATCATAAACATTTAAAAAATTTAACTGATTGCTATCATCATTTATTGACTTAGATTTTATTGTATCTTTTTCCTCCAAATTTGTTAATATACGCATAGATCTATCAATTATTTCATTTGGTAATCCTGCTAATTTGGCTACCTGAATCCCATAGCTTTTATCAGTTCTGCCATCTATTACCTTTCTTAAAAAAACTATGTGCTCGCCCTCTTCCTTAACAGCAACACAATAATTTTTAACATCATTTATAGTTCCTTCAAGCTTTGTTAACTCATGATAATGTGTAGAAAACAATGTTTTAGATTTTATTTTTTTGCTTATATATTCGATAACTGCCCAAGCTATGCTCAATCCATCAAAGGTGCTTGTGCCTCTGCCTATCTCATCTAGTATCAATAAACTCTTTTTTGTAGCATTATTTAGTATATTAGCCATTTCACTCATTTCCACCATAAAAGTACTTTGTCCTTGGCTTAAATCATCACTTGCACCAACCCTCGTAAAAATTCTATCTACTAGGCCTATAGTGGCCTCTTTAGCCGGTATAAAAGATCCTATTTGTGCCATCAGTACAATTAACGCAACTTGTCTCATATAAGTCGATTTTCCAGCCATGTTTGGACCTGTTATTATTGATATCTTGTGTTGCTCACCATCAATAAGTGTATCATTTTCAATAAAAGCATTATTATCTAGCATTTTTTCTACAACAGGATGTCTACCACTATAAATATTAATTTTTGTTCCATTGTTAACAACAGGTTTATTATATCCATTTTCATCGGCAGATTGGGCTAACGAAAATATTGCATCCAATTTTGCAATAGCTCTCGCAGTTTCTTGTATTTTAGGCACTTCTTTTTCAATTTTTTTACGTATGTTTAAGAAAAGCTCATATTCTAATGTCATTACCTTTTCTTCTGATCCTAATACTTTTGATTCCATCTCTTTTAGTTCCGGGGTAATATATCGTTCGCAATTTGATAAGGTTTGTTTTCTTATATAATCTTCTGGTACCATATGTAAATTAACTTTGGTAACTTCTATATAATAACCAAAAATTCTATTATATCCTATCTTTAAGGATTTAATTCCTGTTTTAATACGCTCACTAGTCTCGAGTGCACTTATCCACTGTTTACCATCCCTCGATATTAGTCTTAATTCATCAACATCTTGATCATACCCATCTTTGATAATATTGCCTTCCCTGATATTAACCGGTGGATCATCCGATATAGCATTTTCAACTAGCTGTCTTACTTCCTCGTGACAGTTTATGTTGTTTAATATATTTTTTAAAAATATAGTTTTCTCCATAGCAATTATATTTTTTATCCTTGGTAACTTATTTAAAGAACTTTTTAGCGCAATCAAATCTCTTGGATTTACTGTTCCATATGCTATTTTGCCAGATAGGCGTTCTAAATCATAAACATTTTTTAAACATTCCTGTAATTCTTTTCTTAACAATAGGTTTTCTTTTAAAATCTTAACGGCATCTAATCTTTCATTAATTTTTTTTACATTCAATAAGGGTTCCTCAATCCATCTTCTTAACATTCTTCCGCCCATAGATGTCATAGTTTTATCTAATATCCACAACAAAGAGCCTTTTTTATTTTTTTCACGGATAGTTTCAGTCAGCTCAAGATTTCTTCTAGTATTTAAATCTAGCAGCATGGTATCCTTTAATGAATATATTTGTATCCTTTTCAAATGGTTCAATGTCCTTTTCTGTGTTGATTGCAAATAATCAATTAATGCACCAGTAGATTGTATACCTAAATGGTTAGGGCTAAACCCTAATCCTTCAATCGATATAACATTAAAATGCTTGTCAAATTGTTTTATAGCATATTGATAATCAAAACGCCAATTTTCATAGCTATTCAAATGAATATTTAAATTTTTTTTACAACTATCTAAAATGTTTTTAAATAAATCTTCTTCCACATAGTATATAATCTCCTTAGGACGAACCTTACATATTTCATCGTATAAATCTTCCGTGACCCTTGTTTGGGCAATTTCAGTTGAAAACAATTCGCCAGTTGAAATATCAACATAGCTTAATCCTATACACTTGTCTTTTTCATAAATAGACATCAAATAATTATTCTCTTTTTCTGATAGCAAGTCTGTATCAATTAAGGTGCCGGGAGTAATTACCCGGACAACATCCCTCTTAACAATTCCCTTAGCCTCAGAAGCATCTTCAATCTGTTCACAAATAGCAACTTTATATCCATTTTGTATAAGCTTATTAATATAATTATCTACGGAATGATAAGGTACACCACACATTGGGGCACGCTCTTTGAGGCCACAATCTCTAGCTGTCAAAGTAATTCCTAATTCTTTTGAAGCAATAATAGCATCTTGAAAAAACAATTCATAAAAATCACCCAATCGAAAAAGCAACAGGGCATCAAGATATTGATTTTTTATATCCATATATTGTTCCATCATTGGTGTTAATTTGTCCAAAAGTGCAACCTCCCCCTAGAAAATCATAACTTAATTATATCAGATAAGTATTTATAGAACAAAATTCATTTTTAAAATATTATTAGATTATAAAGATAGTTATGAAATATTAAAAATAAAAGCTAGCCTTTTACTATAAGCCAGCCTTTATTCTGATTAAATTTAAAAAACACTATAGTATCTTACCATTCAATGAAAATGTTTTAGCTTCGGTAATTTTTACTTCCACAAGTTTACCTATAAGATGGTTATCTCCGTCAAAATTTACTAGTTTATTTTGTCTTGTGCGTCCCGTTTGCCTTTTAGGATTTGATTTACTTGGCCCTTCCACCAAAACTTCAACTCTTTTACCCAAGTAACTATTATTTATGTCCGCACTAATATTATTTATGGTTTCCACTAATTTATCAAACCTCTTATGTTTTGTCGTCTTATTGATTTGTCCATCCATCTTAGCTGCTGGTGTACCTTCTCTTTTAGAATATAGAAAAGTATAGGCAGAGTCATATCTAACCCTTTCAACAATTTCTAAAGTATCCAAAAAATCGTCTTCTGTCTCCCCCGGAAAGCCTACTATTATGTCAGTTGTGAGGGCAATATTTGGTATATTAAGTTTAATTTCCTTGATTAGGTTCAAATAATCTTCCTTGGTGTAGTTCCTATTCATCCTTTTTAACACATTATTACTACCAGCTTGAAATGGTAGATGCAAATGTTCGCATATTTTGCGGCTATCTGCCATTACATTAATTAACTCATTTGATAAATCCTTTGGATGTGAAGTCATGAACCTTATTCTTTCGATATCTTCTATCTGATTGAGTTCTTCGAGCAGGGTTGCAAAATTAATTTTGGAATCTAAGGTTTTACCATACGAGTTTACATTTTGGCCTAATAGTATAATTTCCTTGGTTCCATTTTGGGCCAAATTTAAAACTTCATTAATTATATCATTTAATTCCCTGCTTCGTTCCCTTCCCCTAGTATAGGGTACAATACAATACGAACAAAAATTATTACACCCATACATAATATTTACAAAAGATTTTATTTCATAATCCCTATTTGTATAAACTTTTTCCACAATTTCCTTTTCTTTATCCCATACCTCAATAAACATATTATCTGACTCCATACAGTTCGCCAGCAATTCAGGAAATCTATAAAGGTTATAGGTTCCAAAAATCAAGTCAACATGCCTATATTTTCTTTTGATTTCCTCTACTGCTTTAGGTTGCTGCATCATACAACCACATACTGCGATAATTAAATTCTTCTTATTCTTTTTTGCAGATTTAAGTGCACCCAGATTACCATACACTTTTAACTCCGCATTTTCTCTAACACAACAAGTATTAAATATTATTAAATCTGCCTCCTCCTTTTTGTCTGTTTCAGCATAACCCATATCATTAAGCATCCTTAATATTTTTTCAGAATCATGTTCATTCATTTGACAACCATATGTTACGGTGAGATGTTTTTTTCTTTCACCTGTCTTTTCAAAGTGTTCATCATTTTTTTTTCTAATAATTTTCATAAAATATTCCATTCTTTTAATATTATTTTCGGGAATATTACAGTCTATATTTTTGTCCATTTGCATTCCTCCTAAATGTATTATATAGATATTATATCAAATTTAGGGGAATAAAAAAGACCAAGGCTTTATTCCTGGTTATTTATAAAATAATTAATTTTAATCCTTCTCCATCTCTCGGCACTATTTTTTAAAGGATTCAAATGCCTCTCCTAGCATTTGAATCTCATATGCATTGATTATATCTATAGGAACAAACTTTGAACCTTTAAGTTCTAGAATAG
>CAZUTD010000047.1:0-9999 GCA_964623185.1 uncultured Clostridiaceae bacterium | reverse complement strand
TAGGTTTCTCACAAAAAGATTTGCAACTTTTAAATAAAATTATAAAAAATCCCATGGGTATTACCCTAGTTACTGGACCCACCGGAAGTGGCAAAACTACAACCTTGTATTCCTTGTTAAAAGAACTCAATAGAACCAAACAAAATATTATTACTATAGAAGATCCAATCGAATATAGTATAGATGGAATAAGTCAAGTGCAAGTAAATTTGAAAACAGGTTTGAATTTTGCTACTGGACTTCGATCTATTCTTCGACAAGATCCGGATATAATTATGGTAGGTGAAATTAGAGATAAGGAGACAGCACAAATCGCTGTCCGTGCAGCTATAACGGGTCACTTAGTTTTAAGTACACTACATACAAATGATACTGTAAGTGCTATATCTAGGTTAATTGATATGGAAATTGATTCATATTTACTATCATCTGCTATTATATGCATAATTGCACAACGATTGGTTAAAAAGATTTGTACTCATTGTAAAACCCAATATTTTGCATCATCAGATGATTTATTTTTATTATATGCAAAACAAAAACCACATGCAGATAATGTGATTTTATATAAGGGAAGTGGGTGCAATGCCTGTAATAACACGGGTTATTCAGGAAGGACAGCTATTCATGAGATTATGGTGCTTAATAGAAAGATAAGGAATTTAATAAACTCCAATGTTCATAACGATATGATTAAGGACAAGGCTATTGAAAGTGGAATGTCAACCCTTTTTGAAGCTTGCAAAACTCTGGTTTTAGAAGGTGTAACGACTGTAGACGAATTATTAAGGGTATGTTTTACCATTGATAAATATTAATTGGGGTGAAAATATGAAGATAGCTGAATTGTTAAAACAAGCAGTACAATTCAATATATCCGATATACACCTCGTAGTATTATCACCCCCAATAATAAGAAAAAACGATGAATTAATAAAATTCAATGTAAAAACCATTGTTTAAACTATACAAAAATGGAATAATTGACAAGGATATATTTAAAAAAACATTCAACCCATAGAAGTTATTTAGCTTAATAATTAAATTAATAATGCTTTGTTAAAATGAAAGGTGGTGTTAGCTTGCTAATAACTTTTAAATACAAGTCTATAACAAATTCGGGTGAAATTATATCTGGAATATATACTGCACAATCAAAAAGTGAAGTTGTTAAGATGATACGGAATAGGAAACACATACCTGTAACAGTAGAGAAGGTTGAGTACAGTCTAAGAAAATTGAATAAAATAACCCTATTAAATCCTAGGGTAACAACAAAAGATTTGGAGATTTTTTGCAAACAATTCTATACGATGATTCATGCAGGCATGCCATTAACGCAATGTTTAAAAACATTAACTGCCCAGACTGAAAATAAAACTTTAAAGAATATAATTGGGGAGATTTTTTTAGAGGTGCAAAAAGGCCGTGTTTTATCCTCGGCTATGAAAAAATATGTCCAAATTTTCTCGCCTTTACTAATTCATATGGTAGAAGCCGGAGAATTGACAGGTAATTTGGAGGAAGTGCTTGTAAGGATGGCAAATCATTTTGAAAAAGAAAATAAAATAAATTCCAAAATTAAAAATGCCATGATATACCCCGTAATCCTAACTATGATATCTACTATAGTAATAATCTTTATTTTAACATTCATTATGCCTAGTTTTGTTGATATGTTTGTCCTACATGGAGTTCCATTACCTTTGCCAACAAAAATACTATTATCCTCAAGTAATACATTGTTAAGGTCATGGAAAATAATTTTTTTAATTGTGATAGCTATAGGAATTTTATTTAAAAGAATTTTAAAATCCAGCAACTGTAAATTTATGCTTGATGTAATTAAGCTTAGGATTCCCATAATTGGAAATTCAATTATAAAAATAGTTACCTCTAGATTTACTAGAACACTTTCCTCATTATTATCTAGTGGTATTTCTATAATCCCAGCTCTTGAGGCCTCTGCTAATGTCACAAACAATGAAGTTATATCAAGGGGTATAAAAATGGTAACTGAAGATATAAAAAAGGGGATTAATTTGGCTCCATTGCTAAATAAAATGGATATTTTCCCACCTATGATGATTTCTATGATCAGTATTGGTGAAGAATCTGGCTCTCTGGTTGAAATGCTACTAAAAACAGCTGATTTTTACGATCAAGAACTGGAAGAATCAATACAACATCTTGTATCAATTTTTGAACCATCAATGATTATACTTATGTCATTAGGCATTGGATTTATAATAATCGCCATAATGTTACCAATGTTTGAAATTATGGATGTAATAATATGAAAAATATAATTTGTTTTTCAATTAAAATTATAAAGGGTGTATACAAATGAAACGATATTTAAACAAGATAATAAGAAATAAAAAAGGATTTACTTTATTGGAATTAGTAATTGTGATTACTATCTTGGGAATTTTAATTAGTCTGGCAGTGCCAAAATATATGGGTATAAAAACCGAGGCTGAAAATAATGCAAAAAAAGCAACTGCTAGAATAATTGCCAGTGCAGTTACTATGGCTAAAACATTAGAAGGGGAGGCTCTAACAAATTCTAATGGCGCTGAGCAAATTAATAAATTTTTGGAAGGAATCGAAATTACAACTGGTACTACAAAAAAGGAAGATGGATGGGTAGTAAATTTACTTGATGATGATACCTTTCAAATTTGGGCGCCCGGTGAAATAAATCCTGTTTATCCCTTTAATTGAATGTGGTAAAACAAATTTTAATTTTAAAAAAGTTTTCATCAGAATGAAAGGTTTTGATTGATTTTGTATATTTCCTTTTTTATTTTTCTATATGGCATAATTATTGGTTCATTTTTTAATGTTTGTATTCACCGCCTCCCAATAAATGAATCTGTTATTACCCCGAGATCGCATTGCACTAATTGTAAAACATTATTAAGTGGTTTTGATTTAGTTCCAATTATGAGTTACATATTATTAGGGGGCAAGTGTAGGTATTGCCATATTCCATTTTCAATCCAATACCTAATAGTGGAATTATTGACTGGAATAATTTTTTTGTTATTATATTTTCAATATGGGTTAGGTTTCCTTTATATTTTTTTCATTGGCATAACATCTATTTTAATTTGCATTACCTTCATCGATTATAATTGCAAAATAATTCCCGACAGGCTCATTTTTTTAGTATTTTTACTTGGATTATTATATAGGCTAGTCTTATATACCTTGATTAAAGAAAAATCGATAGTTACAAATGGCATTTTGGGTTTTTTGTTAGGGGGAGGAATTTTTTTGATTCTTGCAATCATTTCAAATGGTGGCATGGGTGGAGGGGATATAAAACTCATTGCTATGCTAGGCATATGTTTTGGATGGAAGGATATAGTTGTTATTTCTTTTCTATCTTTTATTGTGGGGGGAATCATTTCTGTATTTTTATTGATTTTCAAAATAAAATCCCTAAAAGATCCTATACCCTTTGCACCTTTTATTTCATTTGGAACCCTGATTTTAATCTTGTATAAAGATTTTATTATAAAATTGTTAATGATTTGAGGTGAAAAGATATTGAAAGGTTTAAATATGTTTAAAAAAAATAAAGAAATATTGGTATTGGACCTTGGTAATAGTAGTGTAAAAGTTCTTATTGGAAAATATGATAATAACAAAATAATAATATACGATTGTTTTCATATAGCAATTCCCCCAGGTATTTACGAAAACGGGAAAATAATGAATATGTACAAATTAAAAGATCAGCTGGAAATTGCATTTAGGGAAAAAAATATAGATGTTAAACCGACCATATGTACAATAGAGAGCAGTTTTATAATTACTAGGGAGATGGAACTACCCCTTGTGGAAAAAAAATACTTAAGGGAAATGTTGGGTTATGAATTGGAACAATATTTTCCAATTGAACTAGATAAATATGTTTTGCAATATAAAGTTGTTGATGAGTTTTTTGATAAGGGAATAAAAAAGTTTAGAATTTTAGCAGCACTTATACCTTTTGAAATAGTATCGAGTTGTTATGATTTAATAAAAAACTTAAATTTATCACCCCTGGCCTTGGATATACATAGCAATGCAATTTGCAAACTGTTCAATTCGGAATTTGAAGTCAATGAACTTAAAAGTCTGAGTGAAGAAACTATTGCAGTAATTGACTTTGGTTACAGTAATACTAATATTATAATCATCGAAAATGGAATATATAAGTTCAATAAAATTATTGATTTCGGTAGTAGAAATATTTACGAGATTATCAAAGAACAGCTAAATATAAGCTACGAAGATATGAACAAATATGATAATTTAATTAGAAATGTTTTTTGTTTAGATACTAAAATAATAGGTCCCGCAAATTATGACCATATAGGGGGAACTGAATCTAAGCCTATCAATCCACAAAGGAACTGCGAGCTTATAAGGTCAAATCTAGAAATCCTGCTTGAAAAAATTAACCATGTTTTCAATTATTACAGGAGCAGACATCCCAACAACATAATTAATATTATTTTTTTATATGGGGGGATTGCAAAATCAGATAAAATTGAAAAGTATATGTCTAACGCCTTTAATATAGAAACTTATACAATAGATAATATAAGCAAAATCCAATACATGGATCCTATGCTTAAAGAGCATATGTCAATGTATATTAACGGGATTGCATCACTGATTAGAAAATAAGGGGTTGATTAAAATAACAAATGATTTTAATTTTTTCGAACCTTTTTTAAAAGAATCTAAAAAAATTGACATCAAACGATTAACTTTATTTTTCCTAGTTATTATTATAAGCATTCTAATTTTATTATATCCCATAATTATGTATTTCCAAATATTAAACTTACAAGAGATAAACATACAATTAAGCAAAGAATTAGAGTTACCTGAAAACATAAGAATAGTAAAAAAAATTAAAAATAGAACAAATATATTGAAAAGATTGGAAGATGAAAAAGTTTTTTTTGATAACTTGCAAGAAAGATTAGATAAACAAGAAATAATAAATGATCTTTTAATTAAATCAATCCTGGAAGAAATACCTGACTCTGTATCACTTACTGTATTGTATCTAAACCATAATGAGGTGGAAATCCAAGGTAAGGCTACCGGTAAAAATGAGATAGCTCAGATGGAACACAACCTAAGAAAATCACAAAATTTTAATAAGGTATTTATTCCCTTTATAATAAAGGAAAATAATTTCTATACATTCAGTACAACTTTTAAAGTTGAGGATGTGGATACTAATGGCTCTAAATAAACGAGAAAGAATATTAATACTTATTTTATCAATCCTTATATTTTTTGTGGCCTATTATAAGTTAATAATCAATCCTTTACACGAAAAATTGAATCAGATCAAAATTGAAAATGAAAAAGGTCAAATCCAGCATGCGGATATGGAATACAACTTTTTATTGGAATCACAACAAGATGATTTAATCCAGATAATAAAAACCCAAGTTTTAAATCACGCAAGCAAATATTTTGGTACGATTCATCAAGAAAACATTATTCTTTTGCTCAACGATTTTATTAATAATAGCAATTTGGAGGTTTTATCATTAAGTTTTTTTGAATCTACTATGGATAAAGAAACTGATTCAAATATCGACAAAAATATAAATGATAATGAATATTATGTGGGAATTTTTTCAACAGAAATCCTTTTCACTTGTAATTACAATGAATTGATAACTTTTTTAAGCTGTATAAGTGAACATGATAAAAAAATTATTATTAAAAATATGCATATTAAAATAGACCCCAACAAGATTATTGCAGGAAATATCATTTTGGATTTTTATAGCATGGATATAATCGATAGCTATTACCCAAAAGAGCTGCATATTTTCCACGACCATAACTCCTATTATAACTGAGAAAGAATTAGACCTATGACACGCAGTTTGTTAGGATTTATCACAGGACTGGGTTCAGATATTTTACTTTAATCGGCACTAGGCCAAAAAGTTTTGATTTCATTATTGTTGCTTATTTGCTACTGATACAATAAGCCAAGCAATTCAAAACATTTTGAATGAAGTAATACAGCCGGAACTTACTAACTAGTATAGGATAATAATGGTTAGAGGGATACACTATTTGGAGTATTTATATGGGTAGCGTATAAAAGTTATGGAGGTTAAATAAGATGCATTACAAAGGAATATTAAATAAAAGTTTATCCATGACATTGGCAATTATAATCCTACCATCTGGGGGAATCTTTAGGGTGGCAGTTGAACAAGCTAGGGCAACTGTAGCAATCAGCATAGAAAAACACTGTTTAGTGAGCACAGGTCTTGTATTTATCTTGAGTAATTTAGTTAGGATACGCCAGTACGGGCGGAGACAGGGATCCAAGGATGAGACATATGTTGATGTAGAAGATATACTGGGCAAAAACAGTGGGGCAAGAAAAGATGAAATTTACCCAAATCTAGACTATACCCAGGAAACAGCCCTAGGCAATGCAGAGTTAGCTAGATATGGGGATACATTATATTTTACGGAGATTAGCCAATGTTAAGGGAGAATAAGGGGTTTACCTTGATAGAGCTACTACTAGTTATATCTATTATTAGCTTGTTTTCATCAATTCTCTTACCTATAAATAAAGGTATTTATGACAAGGTACTGCTAAGAATAACCGCACGTGAAATTAAGGCAGCCCTACATATGGCACAGGAGCTAAGTATTGATGAATCGAAAAATTATTGTGTTGAATTGGTAGACAATACATTTCATATAAGAGAAAGGGTGGTTGGTAGCCAAATAGTTTACCGTAAAAAAATAAATGATAGGATAAAAATTAGGTCGGAATCTGATGTTAGAATAACATATAATCGAAATGGGGTTACAAACTATGGAATGTTTGTTCTACACAATAAAGAAAACATGCGCATTAAAATTGATGTCTTAATTGGTACAGGAAAGGTTAGAATTTCCAAAATATATTAATTTGAAGGGTATGGGGTTATGTGGTGAGAAACAAGGGAGGCTTTTCATTAATTGAGGTGTTAATATCATTTTCAATAATATGTATATTTCTTTTAACTTCGTATACCCTTGCTAGACAAGTACTGTTCTTAACTGTAAGGGGTAAGGATTATTATGAGATCTGCAACTTAGCACAGAATATTGCAGAGGAAATAAAATCAAATCATCTTAGTATAGATGATATAAGGTTAGAACTTTCCCCTGCCGTTTTGATGACGGGATTTTCTTTTACAAAAGGCCAATACCATATCGAAGTATCTGGTGAAAAAATAGCTACCACTTCCAACAGATATTTAATAAAAATTAATACAAGTTGCACCAATACAAACAATCAGTTTCTTTTGTTTACCAGTTTTTATGATAGTGAGGGGTATGATTATAAAGGTACCCATGATGAGATTGTTATTGAAGAATGGGAAATGTTTGAATAAACTATTTCCTAGGAGGATAATGACTTGAAAAGTAATTCTTTGGGTGAGAAGGGTTTTTCACTAATTGAGGTTTTATTGGCCATAAGCTTATTTTCAATAATTATAATAACATTGCTGCCCGTTTGCACATCACATTTGTTAGTTTATAATAAATTAGATAATGAATTGTTAATGCAACATAACACACGATTTGCTATGAAATATATTGAAAAAGAAATCAGAAAATGCAATCAAAAATCCACGATATATATCCCCCAAGATAGAACCATAATGAGTACAAACTACTCAGGTGAAAAAACATGGGTCGATTTAAGTGGAAATAAAAGAAATGAACCAAATACTCTGATATATTTTAATAAAGGCACCATGGAGTTAAGATTAAATAAAAATAAGGAACACAATATATTGTGTTCTGATATCAAGGATATAATTGTAACAGAAATTGTTGAGGGGGAACTTTTACAGATAGAGATTATTGCCAATAAAATTAATTATTCTGTAACTAGAATTATAAAAATTGCTAATAGACAAACTAGCGGAGGAAATGAATGAAAAGCTACATAAATAATACAAGGGGTTCATTGATGCTTTATTGCCTTATTATTGGAATGGTTATTACTATGTTTGGTATATCTGGCATTACATTATCGATTAATGAATACCAAAATTTATTATCAAATACGGATAGTATAAGGGCCTATTATTTAGCTGAAATTGGCTCCGAAATTGCACAGGACCGGTTAATATCAGCTACGGATAAGATTATAATTGAATATCTTGATGAATTAAAAAATTATAAGATTGGATATATCCTGCAGATGGAGGGGGAGATGGTTGGAATAGATTATATGCCACCATCGCTTGAAACATATCTAAGCAACCACCTAATTAAAGATATAGGCAGGTTTAATGATGTGCAAAACAACTGCATGAGTGATTATCCGGCTAACCATTCGTACACAATTAATGTCAATTATGATAAAATAGATGATATAATAGTAATAGAATGCGTGGGCAGGTATAATAAGGCAAGGAGGCGGATTATTACGGAATTTAAATCTCCATATATAATAGAAAATGGACATGATATATATATGCTACCAAAAATTAAAATTAATACTATTGATATTATTTCATATTATGAAACTATTTTCACACATTAAAATAATACACTATTACATGCCAATGGCTTATATAGAATAACTTTAACTTGTACTAAGGAGGGTTTATTTATATGGGAGTTATGAATTATATGGAAGTTGTAGTAGAAAATTTACTACCCGCAATTTTAGAATCAAATCCGGGTGTATGTAATTGTGAAAAATGCAAGGCTGATATTAAAGCCATTGCATTAAATCACCTGCCCCCAAAATATATAGTCGTACAATCGGGAGATGTTCATTCAAACATTGATATTTTATCGATACAGTTTGAGGATGTTGTAACCAATGCGATACTTTATGCTATAAAGAAACTTGGTGCTTTACCTGTTAGTGAAATAGAAATGAATCTACTAAATAAACGGTAATAATACATAATATCTTGTTGTAAGCTATGTATGTTAAAATTGGATAAAATAATAAATTGGATCTCTAGGTTATTAATTTTTAATGCATATAATAGAGCTTATACCCATTTAAAAATAATCAAATTTTTTCTAGAGATTGGAGGCTTAAAATGATAAATCGTATTGACAAGGTAAGAGATATATTATTAATTAAAGGTTTAGATGCTATTCTTATCTGCAAACCAGAAAACATAAGGTATATATCAGGCTTTACCGGAACAACAGGATATGTAATTATTACAAAAACAGATGCACAATTTATCACTGATTTTAGGTATCTAGAGCAGGCACAAAAGGAATGTGTTGGTTTTAGTATAATAGAAATATCCAACAGAGAAGCCCTGATAGATCTTATAAAAAATTTACATCCTTCCTCGTTAGGTGTCGAGGAGGAATTCTTTACTTATGGCGATGCTACGGCTCTTCAGTTAAATATTAAATCTACTAGCCTAGTTAAACTAAGGGGTGCATTAACAAAGATAAGATCTATTAAGGAGGAAGGTGAACTTAAACTTATAGAAAAAGCGGCACGAATAGGGGATAAAGCTTTTGAACATATATTAAATTTTATTAAGCCAGGAATTAGTGAAATTGATATATCAATAGAATTAGACTTTTATATGCGTAAAAGTGGTTCCAGCGGTGCAAGCTTCGATTTTATAGTAGCTTCTGGAACAAGATCATCCTTACCCCATGGAGTTGCTTCAAAGAAAATAATTGAAAAAGGGGACTTTGTGACACTGGATTTTGGATGTATCTATGACGGGTACTGTTCAGATATGACTAGAACTGTTGTGGTTGGAAAGGCTAATGATAGGCAAAGGGAAATTTATTCCTTAGTATTAAAGGCACAGGAGACCGCTCTACAGGCAGTAAAACCTGGTATCTCTGGTATAGAACTGGATTCAATTGCCAGGGGGATTATTAGTAGTGAAGGTTATGGCAATTATTTTGGACATGGTTTGGGCCATGGAGTTGGTTTGGAAATCCATG
>CAZUTD010000046.1:0-10007 GCA_964623185.1 uncultured Clostridiaceae bacterium | reverse complement strand
CAGCACTACTGGCAGTACTAAAGGCCACGGTAGCCGCAGGGGCTATTCCCGTAAAGAATTTCATTGGGCTCATTTTACCAAAAATCTTAACAATTGAAGAATAAACAATTAAGGCATGAAGGGTAACCCCGATATATACTGCCAAAATTACCTTTAGTAGGGGAAATAATACCGACGGTCCATTCGCCGCAACCACAGGTGTAATCAATCCGAAAATCCCATAAGGTGCTAAATTCATGATTAAGGCTGTAATCTTATACATTATTTCTGCTAAGCTATCAAAGAAAATTAAAAAGGGTTGACCCTTTTCACCAACCATTGTTACTCCCACGCCCAGGAATAATGCAAAGGTGATAATTTGCAGCATATTTCCAGTTACTAGAGCATTCAAAGGATTAGCGGGAATAATATTAAGGATTGTCTGTGCTAAAGGTGGTATGTCACTTGCTTCTACAACCACATCGGTCGGAATAGTAAATCCTGCACCAGGCTGCATCACATTTGCTAAAACCAGACCTATTATTACGGCTATGGCAGTAGTTACTAAATAAAATGCAATAGTTTTTCCACCTATTCTACCAAGCTTTCTTACATCTTCTGTACTAGCGGCACCTACAACCAAGGATGCAAATACCATGGGTACAATGATCATTTTAATTAAATTTAGAAACAGGGTACCAATTGGTGCGATATAACCATTTACTAGTTCTGGTGATCCAGCCAAGGCTAAGCCTGCGGCAATACCCGCCAGCAATCCGATAAATATCTTTGTTGTCAGTTTCAAAACAATTCCTCCTTTACAGAATATTAATATAAGCTTTAAACTAGCTAGTTTCTTTGCCAAACTTATGCAAACTTTCTTGTTTAGTTTATATTTACCTCCCCTCTATATCATTGATTTTGCTTCTTGGTCCCCTAATACAAAATATGTGCTTCCTATAGATTAAATGCCGGGTTAAAAAATTAAAAAACTGGACTTATTTGAACTTAAGAACATCTTATCTGAAAATTCCCACAAATGCAAGAGATTATTCTTTTTTAGAAGGCCCTACCTAAATAAATTGTTGAAGAAGGCTAAATCATATGATAGTATAAGATGATTCTCTACATATTTTATCTGTTTTTAACATGACTTGGGAAATAAATTGGAGGAGGTTTTAAACTTGCAGGAAATTTCTTTGACAGATATTAAAGGTATTAAAGTAGGCCACCAGCAAGATTTTGCTGCGGCAACTGGTTGTACTGTAATCATTTGTGAACAAGGTGCTACAGGTGGGGTTGATGTAAGAGGTGGTGCACCGGGGACCCGGGAAACAGACTTATTAGACCCGGTAAATTTAATAGATAAAATACATTCTGTTTTACTCACAGGGGGTAGTGCCTTTGGCCTAGATGCAGCCGCAGGAGTTATGAAATATTTGGAGGAAAGGAAAATAGGGTTTAATGTAGGCGTAACAAATGTGCCCATTGTGGTCTCGGCTGTCTTATTTGATTTAGCAATTGGTGATTCTGCCATTCGTCCCGATAAAATGATGGGCTACCAGGCATGCATAAATGCAACAAATAAACCCATCCTAGAGGGAACTATTGGTGCAGGAACAGGGGCTACAATAGGGAAAATCTTGGGTGCATCCTCCGCCATGAAGGGTGGCTTGGGAAGTTATTGTCTTCAGATTGGTGATTTAAAAGTTGGTGCCCTAGTTGCTGTTAATTGCCTAGGTGATGTTATTGACCCAGAGACTGGCAAAATCCTTGCCGGAGCCTTAGACCCTAAAGATCTTTCCTTTCTTGATACCGAGGAAATTATGATCCAAAATTATAATAATAAAAAACCTCCTTTTAATCAAAATACTACAATAGGTGTGATTGTAACCAATGCAAGCCTTAGCAAAGCCCAGGTTAATAAAATTGCCTCTATGGCCCATAATGGTTATGCCAGGGCTATGAGACCGGCACACACCATGGCGGATGGTGATACTATTTTTTCTATGGCCACAGGTAAAATAGAGGCTGATGTCAATGTGGTGGGCCTTTTAGCTAGCAGGGTAATGGAAAAAGCTATTTTGAGGGCAATAAAAAAAGCCTCTTCCCTATCAGGGGTAAAGGCCTATAAAGACTTGCACCAGGGATAAAATATAAAAAATCCCATGTCCTATCCTTACATCAATTGGATGTTTAATTCATTAGCAGAGTCTGCAATACCAGCTACCCATAGATCATACTCTATTGCTATTTTACCCTGCTGTGTTTTATTGCACAGCATTATATCCAGCTCCTTGGTAAAAACCTCCATATCAAAATCACCATATTGGGTCCGATATTGTGAGTTGTAGGACTTTCCCTTCTCGAAAACCAGGTGTATATCTAGGTTGCCAAACCTACGCATGGATATTTTACTCCCATCCTCTATCTTAAGCGTAGTAGTGCTGCCCTCCATACCTGAAATTTCGGATTCCTCATAAACAATGTAAAAGTTTTTATTTTTTTTATAGCAGGTCCCTTCGGTTACCAATTCAATTTTATTTTCAGTTCCCTCCGCATCTTTTTGTATGCCCACAACCTTGATAATGCATTTTTCCTTCATTGTTTCCCATCCTTTTTGTCATATTTCTATTTTTTTGAAAACTTCTCCAATGCCAATATAATCAACCGGTCAATTAATTCTTCATAGGCTATACCTGTTGCCTCCCACATTTTAGGATACATACTTATATTAGTAAAGCCTGGCATGGTATTTATTTCGTTAAAATAAATTTTATCAGTTCCACGTTCCACAAAAAAATCAACCCGGGCTAATCCACTACAATCTAGGAGGTGATATACTTCCAAAGCAAGGTTCCGTATGTTTTCTTCTGTTTCCTTTGATAGGTCCGCCGGTATTTGAAACTTGCTTGTGCCATGCAAGTATTTGTCCTCATAATCATAAAATTCCTTAGAGGGTATAATTTCTGCTGGCAGTGATGCCTGAGCCTTATCGTTGCCCAATACTGAACATTCTATTTCCCTAGCATTAATAAACTCCTCAATCACAATTTTTCTATCGTATTTAAAGGCTAGTTTAATTGCTTCTAATAATCCCGCCTCATCTTTGGCCTTGCTTATTCCAACACTTGAGCCTAAATTAGCTGGTTTGACAAAAACAGGGTAGCCTAATGTTTTTTCGATTAGTTTGATATGGTCATTCTGACTTGCTTGATAATCTTTTTCCAAAAGGGTAAGGTATTTAGCCTGTCTAATCCCCCGGCTAGAACAAATAATTTTTGTCACAGCCTTATCCATGGCAATAGCAGAAGACAGAACGCCAGCCCCCACATAGGGCAAATCAAACATTTCTAATAAACCCTGTATCCTGCCGTCCTCACCAAAGGGACCATGAAGCACGGGAAAAACAAGATCAATTTCAGCCGAATCTTTATTGGATAGAGAGAATACCCCCATCTCCCTAGCTAAGGATTCCCATTCACCCGTGGCAATCTTGCCAATTGGCCCATTATATTCTTTCCAAATTCCTTCCCTTGTGATACCCACTGTACTTATATTATATTTTTTTGGACTCATTACATTTAAAACAGATGTAACTGACATCAAGGATACCTCGTGCTCCTCAGATTTCCCCCCAAATATAACCATCACATTAATTTTTTCCATGCTATCACCTTCCTTTATACTAATTAATATTCTACTCCTATACAGAGTATTATTCAACCTTTCAATTTCTTACATAAAATTAAACAAATAAAAAGATATACCATATTACAAAATGATATATCTCCTTTTAATTTATCCAAATACTATGAAATTAAAATTTAGCCACGATCCGGTCAAATTGTTTCCTGGAAGCTTTAAAAAGTTCCGCAAGTTTAGATTTTAGTTGTATTGGCAATTCTTCCGCATTTGAGGATTTAAATATTAATTTATACTCCTCTTCTGTCAAATTTTCCTTTAGCTTGTTCTGGGTTTCATTGTCCACCAAGCCATTTTTCACATCTATGAAACAGAGGGGCGGAAACATTACGCACCACCAATTTTGTCCCTTACCCTCCCCAATTGTAACCTTTAAAGCCTCGTATCTTCCGGAAGGAAATACGATAGGCCCGTAAGATTTTGTAGGGAAAACATCTTCCCGTAATTCCGCCACTACTTTATAGTCCTTATCATTTTTAAAAATTTCATCTTGGGTTATTTCCTCTATTACAGGGATATTTCTACTTAAAATTTCCCTTGTCTCCCTGATATCGCTAGAATTTTTTAACTCATCACCTATAAAATCTAAGATCTTATCCCTTGCCTTTAATTTTAATTCTTGGTCCTCCGGGGAATCACTATTAGCTATAAGATGAAATCTTATAATACCCTTGTCTCTTTTCCCCAAAGGCTCAACGACTTGGGTTCCTTGGCTTCCGTTAATTATACCCAGGGCTAAAACCATTGAAAAGATTGTTAAAACTCCTATTAGTTTTTTATACATTGTGTTTTTTTCACCCTTTCCCCCATTTTACTTATGTTCTCATTATGTACAAAATCGGGGAAAAATATACAATCTATCTTTTAATCTTTTACTCTTTTGCCTTTAAATAGTTTTTTGAATTGTCTACCCATAAGGATTAAAAATGGAATCCCAATAATAGTCGGATAAGCGGTGTATTTACTAAAGACTGTAAACTTTTCCTGGACTTCGGCTATGCCCTCACTATATATAGCAATAAAGTAGACTATGGGTAAAATAGGTAGGGCAAGATAATTAAATTCCCTAGCATCTAAAATATCACTTATTAATATGATAGCACCTAAATAAATTGGAGCTAGGGTCATAAAAATTGTAAAAATCCATATGGACATGGCCAACAATTCTATGTTTTCAATAAAAGCACCTGGAAATTCAACATTTTTAAAAACATTAAATGTGGGCCAGATTAAACTTGTTATTTGGGTAACACCAAAGTTGGCCAGGACTAACATGTTTAATAATAAGTAAAAAATTAATACCAAACCAATAGCTATGGGTCCAATTTTTTTTGCCCTCTCAGGCATATTTAAATTAACTCCAAAGATTAATAGTAACTCAAAACCCAAAAAGCTAAAGACTGCCACATTAGATGATTTTAAGATTCTTATTGCTGGTGTTTGAAGAAAAGGTCTCAAATTTGAAAAATCTGCATCCCCAAGAGTTAAGGCAAATAAAATTGTAACCATAATAACCGAGACAGGAAATAGCATGTTGCTTAACCTTCCCATGGGCTCAATTCCTACCCTGACTAAATAAATGACTGTTAAAAGCATCATTCCAATAATTACCGGCCCGGGTGTTCTTGGTAAAAGGACAGTTTTTATTACGGTTTTATAAATCCTGACAACATAGGCAGCATTACCTAGAAGATGAATGCATAAAAAAATACTCAAAAGATAGGCCAATGGTTTTTTCAGGGTGAAGGTCAAAATCTCAAATAAAGCCTTGCCCGGAAATAGCTCAATAATATAACCATGGAAATAGGATATACCCATGACAAATATCCCCCCTGCAAGCAAAACTAACCACCCATCTGTCCCCACCATTTCTGCTAAATCCCGTGGTAGGGTCAAGATACCTGTCCCAATTAAGCTTAAAACCAATATATTTACCAATTGGCCGATAGAAATTTTGTCATTATTAGGGTACATCCCAGCCCCTCCTCCAAAGCATTTTGATTACTTTTTCATACCAATTCGTTGAATATTTGTTGTGACATCAATAGAAATGTCAACAAGGGGGAAAACATCCCCCCAATCATCCTTGACTTTCTCCCAAAGTTTTGGATGATATTTTGTTATATACTCATCCATCCCTATAAGGTCTACCTTAAAGTCTTTTTGTAATTTTTTTATAGTTCCCTCAAGTTCCTCAGTAACTATTGTGGAGAACTTATCTTCAATTCTATTTATCATCTTTGTTTCCAATAGGCTTTGATGTGGGTCCAAATAAAATTGTCTTATTTCACCCTCTATCCCTACATTAATATTAATTTTTAATGGGTCCTCCTGGACCAAATAAAACTTTACAGGTAAGAATATTGCACTAACAGCGGCAAAATGATAATTATATTTATGGGCCCCCTTGTCCTTTACATCCTCTATACCATAAGGAATGCTAAAATTATCAGGCTTTGCCATACCTTTTATAATTTCTATTGCCCTTGTTTCCTTTTCGCCCAACCATCCGACAAGCTGAAAATTTTTTATTACCGCTGAACCCGCCACACTGATATCATTTTTAGCCGGTACAATCCTGGGTATGCTAACATCCCCTGATCTATGAAGTTCAATAAGGATTTTCCCTATTTCTCCCGAACCTGACCGTGATGATCCCCCTTTGTTCCTAAATAAGGTATCCACAAACTTTCCGGTTATTGGCATAAGTGATGGTTCCACCTTTAATGCTTCTTCTGCTAATCCAGAAGTAGCGAGCAACTTAACTTTTCTGACAATAAGGGGTTCTCGCTCAATTACATCCAGTATTTCCCGAAATAAATGTACATCGTTAACTATGGCATCGCCTAGGATGATGGCATCAAGATGTCCTAAAAATATATCCAAATTTATCCTGGTGGCCAAAATCTTAGATGTTGTATAAAGGTCACTTCCCACAGTGGTATAAATAATATTGCTATCTTTGGACTCCGAGTTATTGATATCTGCACTGGGAAAGCTAAAGGTAAAAATATAGCGGTTTCTGGGTACATCTTTTGGGGGTTCCCTCCCCCCGGACAATTTTTCACCAGAATCGGGAAAATACTTATCAATGGCCAGAGTGGTTACAAAAGCCCTGTCTTCAATTTCAATTGTATCCCAACACCCTGTTAAGACAAACAATACCATTATTATAAGCAAATATCCTCTAGGCTTTTTTATCATCAAAATTTCCTCCAAAGTCATAATTCATATAGGTTATTTTTTTTCTTCTATATCAAAATCCTCGGCTTGATGGTCATCCATACGGTTCTTTTCTTCCTCTACAGCACTGACACTCCTTTTATGCATTGCAACATAGGGGGCCCTAAGTATAGTATCCTTCATATCGCTTAGATTTTCGAAAAATATAGCAAAGGGTGCCAAATAAGGAATCCCGTAGCTCTTTAGGCTGCAAAGGTGAATTAAGATTATTATAGTCAGCAACATCATCCCATAAAGCCCAAAACTAGCCGCAGCAAATAGCATACCAAAACGCAGCATCCTAATAGTAATGGCTAGGTTATAATTAGGTATTGCAAAAGTCGCTATTGCGGTAATAGATACCACAATAACCATAAGGGGTGATACCAAGCCTGCCTCTACTGCTGCCTGGCCTATAACCAAGCCTCCCACAATACCAATGGTCGAACCAATGGCACCAGGCAAACGAACTCCTGCTTCCCTAAGTATTTCCAGGGTTACTTCCATAATAATAGCTTCGACTACAGCAGGAAAAGGAACCTCACTCCTTCTTGCCACCATAGCTAGAACCAGGGTTGAGGGAACCATCTGAGGATGAAAAGAAGTCAGCGCCACATACAAGGCCGGAGAAAAAAGGGCTATAAAAACGCAAAGATACCTGAGTGACCTTATTATGGTGGAAATATCCCATCTTTGGTAATAATCCTCTACTGATTGCATCATGGCATTAAAGGTGGTGGGTATAATCAAGGCAAAGGGGCTGTTATCAACTACTAATACAACCCTCCCATTATAAAGGGCAAGTGCCGCCCCATCGGGCCTCTCAGTGCTTTGTATTTGGGGAAAAGGACTAATCCAATCATCCTCTATAAACTCCTCCAATTGACCACTATCTATAATCGCATCTATATCTACCTTGCCTAACCTATCCTCTATTTTTCTTATCAATTTTGGATCTGCTATATCTTGCATATACATAAGAGATATACCGGTTTTTGACCTAGTTCCCACTGTATGTGATTTTAACTTGAGCCTGTGGTCCTTAATTCTTCTCCGTATTAATGTAGTATTAAATCTCAATGATTCTACCAGTCCATCCCTTGGTCCCCTAATAACTGCCTCTGTTTCGGGTTCCTCGGGGCTACGGGCAGGCCAGCCTTTGGATCCTATAATGATAACCCTGTCATAACCATCCAGTAGGAGGGCCGTATCCCCACTCAAAATACTGGTGATAGCATCATTGATTGTATCTACTTCATCCATTTCACTTATGGCCAAGGTCTGATTTTTTACAAGTTCATATAATTTTTTTTTAATTGTGGTTGGTTCAGGTCTCACCATCCTGGCTGCAAGCATCAGGTTATCTAATACAAAATCATTTACTAGGTCCACATTTGCCATCCCATCGATACAGATAATTGCCGCCCCATAATTTGCATCCCTACCAATTTCTATTTCCCTATAGAGGATATCTTCACAATCGTTTAAAAAATCTTGTCTTATTAACTTTAGATTTTTTTCCAAACTCTTGCTAGGCTTAATATCTTCCGACTTCTTCTCCTGTCCTTTCCTCTTAAAAAACTTGTTCCATAAGCCCATATTCCTTCCTCCTATGGCCTATAAAGCCTGGCTATAATAAACAAACCTATACCCCCAATAATGTAGGTGTATCCCAAGGCCTTTGCAATTTTCATATCCCTTGTTAATTTCTTTTTCCTCAGTATAGGTGCATCTCGAAAAAGTAAAAACATGCCTGTAAAAATAACCAGGGCCAACATATATCCATCATAAATCGCCTTAAATCTGCATATAAAAAATTTCAATACCCTTCACCACTTTTACTAATGTTTTAATATGCTTTTTCCCATCTCTTTTTATAATCTTTGCAGTTTTGGAAAATTCTATACAAAAAAGCGGAGAATGTTTTCTCCGCCTTATAAATATCCTTCTAATAATTTTATATCCCCTGTTTTGTCTATATCATTGGCAATCTCAGGGTATGGGCTTATAATAGCCCTTGCCCTTATCCCAAACTTCCTCTCTATATAATTTTCTACTTCATTAACCGAAAGCTGTTTAAATAATAATTTAATTAAAATCCCGGGCCCAATAGCCTTACTCATTTTGATGGGATTTTTCCGATATTTTATTAATTGGCCTAGTGTCATTTCTATGCTTTTCATAGACCTTGGGTTAACCAATGCCATGTTGCCTCCCGTAAAAGTTCCGTCCCTTAGGGCAACATAGGTCCGCCTTACCCCAGGATAATTACTAGTGCAAATTTCTTTTTCTACAATGGGGTAATAGACATCCCCCTGTATTTGAAAAGTTTTTTCTATAAAATCATCCACCATCCCCGCGTGGATTAGGGGTATATCGCAGGTCACAATTAAGACTTCTTCTTCACCCTGTAAAAATTCCAATCCTTTTTTCAAGTTATCCATCATGGAAAGCTGATCAGGTAATATGTCCTCTACCTCTTGTCCTATAATAGGTTGTAAACTCTCATGGTTCCCTACCACCAATATTTTGTTAACATATAAGCTGTTTTTTAAGGCCCTAATAATATACGAGACCATGGGTACTCCCTTTAAAACAAGGCTTGCCTTCTCCTGTAAAATGCCTGCCTTATCGCCTTCTACTCCGGCTAATATAACCGCTTTCATATCTTTCTATTCTAATCCCCTTTCAAGGCTTTGTTACTTTTTCTTCGGATAACATCTCTTTTACCATGTGGCGGGAAAGATTTTCAATATGCTTCAAACCAGAAATATATGCCTTATGTTTATTCCTTTCGCTTATAGCATCAACAATTTTTTGGTGGTCTTCCACCAATTCCTCTGACCTATTGTACTCGGAAATATAGCGGACACGGAAACGATATACTTGTTCCCTTAAATTTTGCGACATTTGATAGAGCCTTTTATTGCCTGCGGAAGAAAAAATTCTTTCGTGAATTTCAATATCCTTTTCAATCATTCCCTTTATATTCTTTTCTAAATGATATTTTTTAAATTCATAACTAGTTTTCTTGAGTTTATCTATTTCAATATCTGTCATTCTTTCTGCGGCCAAGGATGCTGCCAGCCCCTCTAATGCCC
>CAZUTD010000045.1:8570-10240 GCA_964623185.1 uncultured Clostridiaceae bacterium | reverse complement strand
TATCATCCTCAACATTGCATTGTAAAACTATTTGCCCATATCCCCTATAATATTTATTAAAAGAATCCAGTATATTTTTCAAGGCCCTGAATTCAACAACCCTGCCATTTTCAATTTTTAAATCAGGATCCTTGTCCCTGGCTTCTTCACCAATTACACAAGTTACCCCTGCCATTGCCGCTCCCCCGAAATAGTCCTGCCAATTCAGTTTAATAAGGGCAGGTAAAATAAAGGGTAGGGCTAATTTAATAGGATTAAACTTACCGTATTGACTCTCCAGATTTACATTGTAAATTGTGGCCTCCCCATAATTTGCATTGGCCCCTATAGCACCAAAAACACGCCCATTAATATTGAAGTGTGAAAAATCAATTGGATAATCCTTTTCAGATCCTACCTGGTTATTGCCTGTATTGGTAGGATAGACAGTCTGTTTTCCTAGCACAGATGCTAGACCTATCTCACAAGTCCCGCCACATTCTTCCGTACACAAGGAGCACATGCCGGATTGTGGCGATATATGCTTGCTCCTAAGGTATGTATCATTAAAAGCAGATGATAATTTAGGTTGGTAAGTCATATAAAATCCCCCTTAAAAATTTGTTTACCTATCCTACATAAATGTCCCTATAGTTAGATTAATTATTTAAAATTACTGGTAGTCGTTAAACGTGAATTTTGAAATCTTACAAACGGGTAGGTTTACAGGATAAGCTAACAACTATATCCATTGTACCATATATTACCTTAAAGTTAGCTGGAAATGCCCTAACCAATTTGCTTAAATTGACAAGTAATGAGCTGCCATGTAAGAATAAAAAACATAAAAAATTTCTACAGGAGATGCCATATTATATATGGTTCTTCATCCTTTGCAATAGCCAATAAAATATCCTGAGAAGGATTCTTATAATAATCCTCTATAGCTACTCTAATTGCTGGTATATGTATTTTTTCTGCTACCCTTTCCTTTTCAACCCAATATAAGTCACCTTCATCATTTGCCACAACCTTGTTAGTATTAACCCTGCCAAAAAACATATGGTTTATTACTATTTCCTTGTCTAATTTATTGAAGATAATATATTTTAAATTTAGCTCCTCAATATTTTCCTCTCTTATACCTGTTTCCTCCTTAATCTCCCTCATACAGGTTTTATAGGGATGATTTATCTCCTCCGGTTCAATATGGCCAGCAATGCTAGACCAGAGTCCAGGTGCTATCTCCTTATGCAAGCCTCTTTTCATTAGCAGGACCTTTCCCCTGTACTCTAAAAAGACTGTTATTATATTCCTATAGACTGTCATAGGTTCACCTCTTATACTTGTAGAGTTTTTTAATATTTTCCTTCTTATTGCAGCAGAACTTTTTTCATATTCTCATTTGGCAGAAGATAGCCACCATCTACAGGAACTAGCATATCTGCTTCTATATCATCTATTTGCCTTCCGTCCTTGCCGAGGATAAACCAATTATAGGTGGTTGAAAAACCTTGATTTATATCCCTGTTTGTAAGCCAGGATATATCAGCCCAACTTATCTTGTTTTCCCTTCTTGCATATAACTTATTAGCAAATATCATAAATCCAGTATATGAACTATCAGTTTTAGACCAAAAACCGTTATTCATACCCCTAGGATAATCATGTCGGTTGGAATGGGCTTTTTC
>CAZUTD010000045.1:0-8560 GCA_964623185.1 uncultured Clostridiaceae bacterium | reverse complement strand
ATCTTTTTTGATCCCCCATTTTCTACTAGCCATATCTCCCCATCCTTCAAAAAGTAGAGTTTATTTTCATCTGCTAAAAGGGCCTGCTGGACTATTTCTCCAGATATTTTTTTCAAGCCTCCATCATCTATACCATATTGGTATATTCCATCCTGTGCACATAAAACCAATCCCGTTTCTATCTTATCAAAATTATTGATGCTAAAATCAATGAGTAATTGGTTGTCCTTGCCTTCTAGGTCAATGCTATAAAGTCTCGAGGCAGAACCCCCAGTATAATAAATCAAATCATCAGAAAGCAGAATCCTCGTTGCATTTACACTTGCCAGTTTGCTTAAATCATTATCGTATAGGTCATAAGTGAAAATATCCCCATTATCTAAAAAATATAATTTGTCGCCATATTCCTGGACCATTAGAGGCCTATTGCCCTTGACCTGACTTACAATACTCCCATCTGACTTATCGCATAAAAAAATAGTATTGGACCTTATAACATAATCATAATGATACCCGCTATAACCTGTGTTAATATCTGATAAAATTCCATATTTGTCAGCAGATATCCTATAGGTTTCCTCCAATTCATCAGATCCTACCCCATATTCGTTGTAAGAGATAGCCCTGAGTTTTGTTATTCCAAAACCTATATTTATGGGTTGCCTATATCTTAGGGAAGCCTGGCTTGGCTCCTGGCCATCTAGGGTATAAAATATATCTAGGTCATCTGCCCGCAATAGTTCAACAATTATCCCCTCGGTAAAAATCCCTCCGGCAATATTTGCCTTTACAGTTTTTGGGATTGGTAGCTTTATTTCGTATGTATTTTCTAACTCTTCGCTTGTGAAGCCTATCTCATTCATAGTATAAAATATAATATTGTAGGTACGGTTTTTATCAAGCCTTATAGGTGATTCATATAGGTATGACTCGCCATCATATCTATAGTAGGCCATATCTTCTGATTCAATGCTTATTTCCTGAATATCGTTATAGGTGCCTGAAGCAAGAGATATCTGGGGCAATTCAGGAGTAAACTTTCTTTTCAAATTCCCTAATTTTTTATCATTAGGGAAATCCTCTAATGCCCTGAGCAATTCCCTAGTAAAGCTTTGATAGTCCCCCATATTATGGTATGTATTTATAATATTTAACCTTGTCTTTGGCTTGTTGACATGCTCATTGGCTAACACATAGTTTTGCAAGGCAACAGTATAATCCTTTCTTTCTGCTAATTTCCCCTTTTGTGTATAATAGAAAGATTTCCCCTGAGGAGAATTTATTCCAATTATAAGTAGTAAAATGCAAACTGCAACTCCTATAATTTCTTTCTTTTTTCTAATAATGATTGGCTTATATTCAACCCATATCTCACCGGACCTAGTCTTGATAATTTTTAATATTTCTCTTGCCCTGACCTTGGATTTATCAGCAAGGATTTTAGATTTATCAATAATGGCCTTAATCTTTTCCTCCCGCTCTTTTATTTTATTTTGTCTAATGATTTCCTCTTCCTTAAGTCTATTGAGCATATGCTCGTTTAAATAGGAATAGTTGATTTTCTCTAGTGCATCTATCCTCTCTGTCCCACAAAATCTACAAATATGACTGGAAGCTTCGCCTCCACAAAGACATGACCAATTTTCCTCATCAATGGCATAGGGTACATATTTCATTAATTGGATACTGTTCTTAGGGAAAAGATAAGCAACTTCCTTGACAATCTCTGGCGGAAAAGAATTAATTATTAGTTTTTTATCAGGGTAACTATCACTATCTAAATCCTTATCATCCTTCCCCGGGGTAATAGCTTTTGCCCCACAGCTTTCTATACTTTCATCAGAATGGTTTATAAAATTTTGCTTTTTTTCAACCCTTGGCACATCAATGTCTTTTTTATTCCTAGTATTCATATGTTGCTGTACAAAAAAACCTAGGAGGGAAAAGATTGCCACAAGAAAATAATAAACACCCAAACTGCTTGAAAATAAAAATGAAACCAGGGCCATAGATATAGCACCATTTATTGCTGTCACAATAATTATAATGTGTTTAGTTAGGATAAGACCTATAATCCCTAAAATTATTCCACCTGCTATACCTAGGGCAATAGCTTCTGATCCTGCACCCGAGGACAAGGCAAGCATGCTTGTCAATAAAAACCCTGAAAAATAGCAGGATATAAATACACCTAAAAGGTATAGTTTATAGGCAAGCCAGCCTCCTATAATCCCAAGAATTAAAAAGAATGCAGCTGCACCCGTAGTTGACTGGGTTATTATTCCCCCAATTACCAAACCTATTATCCCACCGATAATAGCACCAAAGGCAGCATTTATTATTCGAAATAATTTATATCCAAAAAAACAATTTAATGCTCCCACAAGAACAGATATGGCCATAATAATTGTAGTAATAAGGGATATAAATTCCCCGAATTCACCGCTTAATCCCCATATAATATTAATTAATTGCAAAGCTTCATCCATACTTAGTCCCCCATTCTTAAGATTTTTGTCCAAAGTGTTTTTAAATAAAAAAATTTTACTTTGCATTTATTTGCAAATATACTTATATTATAGCAAACTTTTTCCACAAAAATTAAGTTATTTCAAAGAAATAGGGCGGACTTGAATTAATACTAAATAAACATAGGGGAATCATGGAAAATACAGTTGGGGAAATCTCTCTTGTAAATGAAAGTAATTCAAGATATGATGGGAAAGATTTTTAAAATATAGTTGAGACTATTTTGAAACACAAAGGCTTAGGGGATATATTTTATTATGATACTACTTTCGCAGAACCTATTATAAGGATTGAATCTAAGAAGTTTGTCAGTAAATATCAGGGCCATATTTACGATTGCAATATGGATTAATGTATTAATGCAGGTTACATTATTGAGCCAAGACAATTAAGAGATTACTTTACAGAAGGTTATAGGGTAGATAGGCTATACTAAATATTAATATTTTACGTAGGGAACAGCCCCTGTGCTGTTCCGTTTTAATAAACATCCTTATGCTGGTAAGACATTAAATATCAAAATTATGTGTCACCATGCAAGCGAGGTGACAAAGTCCACACCCCCTCCGATACAACGCTTTATATAAATGATACACTTTAAAATTAAATAATCCTATTTTTTTCTTGGACTATCTTAATCAGAAAACTCCTCGAATAAATGGTCCAATAAACCTTCATCTCCTACATCTTCAAAACTCTTGAACCTTTCAACTACCACATCCCCGTCTGGTGAAAATTCTACTTCCCACCTTTGGCCTGGCACAGCCACTTCTACCATAATATAGTCATCTCTAACTGTCTCTAGCTTATAAATTATTCCTTTATCTTCTAATTTCCTTAAAAATCTAGTAAGTTTTCTAAAACTATTGCCCCATAGTTTTTTGGATAAACTCGCCACATAGCTTTGAGCCTCTTTTATATCTTCACCTGTTAAGTCCATATATATCTCTATAGCCTTTTTATTATTTCCTTGATAAATTAGTTTTTTTAAATCCTTATCTAACACATGGTCCCCTTTTTTCCCATCTAGATCTATATAGAAACCATCAATAATTTCATTTATGCCACCACCAAAAGACCAATTATTAGCTTCTATAAAATCAATAAACTTATCCAAAAAGTCAGCTTCTGATAGTTTATTTGCTACTTCTATACATCCATTGATTTCAAATTCTTTTCTCATCCATGTCCTCCTCTAATAAGTTAGTAGTTGCATATTTTTCCACATATACGTAACTATTATTATTTTTAGTATAATTATACTAAATAATTGTCAACTATTAAAGAATTAGACTCTTACCTCTCATACACTACTTGCAACAATTAAATCCTTATTACCCTAAGTAATACACGAAAAATATTTATTGCATCACAATTCCCAATAATATGATGCATTGTATTTAACTAATAAATCCCGTTTGACCTCTTAGTATCCCACTATCTTTTTTCTAGACCCATTATTGTTTGTATGCACCCCCTTCCCCCATACCTTAATTTAAAAAAGGTTTTGTTTTTGTTATAATACTTATATATTTTTAACCTTGACTTATTCTTACATGTTTTTAAATATTTAGATTGCCTATTTTCTCAAGTTGCTTAAAAGCACATTATGCCTAAATCTGCAATGATTTATAATATTTTTTAATACTCCTTGCCATTAATCTTCTTCTTTTAGCCAAGAAGCCTTCATACTGGTCAACCTCTAAACTTATAATTTCCTTGGGTATATCATTGTCCTCCAAATTTTGATAAAGTTCATTTATATCGTTAATTCCCCCATATTTTAGGTCTATTTCTCCATTACACTGCTTTATTACAGTAGAAAAATAATCCCTTGGAGATTTATTTTTTATTGCTATATTTATTTCAGTTTGTGTAAATACATAATTGGCCAATTGATTATATAATCTCCTATTGTTATATCCATTTTTCTGAAGGTAATTTTTAGGGAAAACATGGTGTGTATCGCCCTTATTTTCAATCATATTTTTAATGGTAATATTTTTCGATAGGAAGCCTTTAGTATTGTTTTTTACCTTTGACATTAGGTATACATTATATTGGGGATTTGTTCTTATTGCTGCTTCTAAATTAGTTACAAGCATAGTATTCCAGAAGGCATCTGATAATTCACCTTCTTCGATGTTTCTTAGCACCTCAACCGCATTTTTATCATCTATTCTTTTTATATCATAATCAAAGGCCGACTCCGGTGAACTTGAATATCTGCCTGTTAGCATAGACATAACTATCCATCTTCCAACAAGGTTCTCAATTCTTGCCTGATTCATACCTGTTTCTCTTAAGGTCAAGTATAGAATATAGCCAAAGTTTATAACATTTTGAGACCTAACAAAAGTTTTATCAACTATCCCGATTGATTGCAAAATCATCATATATCTCTTATATTTAGTCTCATTAATTACCTCTAAAACCCCTTCTCTCAACACTTTAAAAGTGTTTTCTGCTATATCTTCCTCATACTGCCTTGTTTCAAAATCACGACCTGAAAGCAAGTCTACTAATTCTGATAGCCTGCCTCTTTTAAACTTATAAGTAAAGGCAACTCTTAAGACATCTGAGTAACTCAAAACATATATGTCTTCGTTATAATCCTTTACCCATTTAATCTTGTCAAATAATTTTGTATTAGAGAATTCCTTGTCATTTTTTCTTATGTTTTCATAATCAGTAGGATTATTCATTAGGTGACAAAAATAGTCTATTAACTTTCTGGTATCATTACCTCCATAATCTTCATTTGAAGATATTTTCGACATAGCAAAATCGGCTTGGCTTAATTCAACGCCGGTAGAGTTAATCCTGATAAATATGTCAGTTACATCATCTATCTCCATCTTGTGAGATAGTTCTATAATACCTATCAAGTTGTTTTTTATGCCTATAATTCTATTAATGACTTGGTTAATTTCGGATGGATTTATAGCTGGATTTTTTTTATGATAGTTCTGAACAAAATCAAAACTGCTAAAACCATTATAAAACAATTTGCTTATGTCATAAATCCATACAGAACTCTTTTTTATAGCTGGGTTTGCAACATCAAATTTGTTTTCTATTGGGTTAAAGGAAATAATTATCCTTTTTCTATTATAGTTTTCATCAAAAACTTCATTGCCTTTCAAGGCAGCTGAAAGTGCTGTAAGCCTCTGTTGCCCGTCTATTATTACTTTTTTCCCTATAGAAGTTTCGCCACCCTTTAATTTCACATTAGGATTTTGCCATATTATTAGATAACCAATAGGAAAATCCCTGTATAAGGAATCTATTAGATCTCTAACTTTTGATGCCTTCCAAACAAAAGGCCTTTGTATCTCAGGAATTGCAATTTCTCCACTTTCGATCCAATTTAATAAAGTGTTTACTGCCTTATTATTAACATCATAATTTGACATGTACTTCCCCCCACATACCACATTCTTTATGCTAAAAGCAAGCCCTACACCCTATACCATAGCCACACTGTTTCAATATTTCCTAGTGTATATTTTAACGATATAGGTTCTAATACTCCATGCTTATATTCTTAGACATCTGCATTTCATCTTAACTTGTCCACAGTCTTCCATGCCTTTCTTTCAAACCCATAACCATAACAAATTTATAGGAATTTGCCTTCTTTGTTCAGAATAATTATAACATAAGGCTACGGTATCGGGCAAAAGTACCCATTACCCCCCAAATTCTTAGAATTACCAACCTAATTTCCTCAAATTCATAAATATTTATCTCTAATCTACTTTTTTCTAAAATATTTCCAAGATAATTTGGCAATAGGAAATACAAACATAGGCCTAGAATAATAGAATTATTGTAACTTTCAGAATATGGTTTATTTGAACCATTCATTATCAAAAATTCCTTAATAAAATCAATTTACAAACAATATTGAACGGCGGAGATGTAAATATTGTATGAATAGAAAGAATATACACATCAAAATACAAAAACACTAAAAATTTCTCCTCTTTTTTTACCGAATAAAAGATCAAATTTTAAGCTCCTGGAAATATGAGATTTCTCGCGGACTCGGAATGACAAAACAAATAAAATATGTTCCCCCAGCAACTCCAAAACACCATAGATTCTTTTAATAAGATTTCTATGGTGTTTCTATTTGTAAGCCACTTGGCATTATTTATGAAGTTATTCTAAAAAACTTTTTTGCCCAATTTTGTTCCAGTAAAGGTTTTTCAGCCTCTGTAGCTATTGATTTAATCAACCTTATACTTTATTGCTTACTACTCTAACATGAGAACAAGAAAAAAGGCTTTTCAATTCATTTAAAATTTATCTAGGAAAAATAAAGATATTGACAGTGTTGCCAATATCATAGGGGGCTTCTTTAATTTTTATTATTATAATAGTTGCTTTAGGACTTTTAACTATTAAACGCACCATTTTATACTAGCTAATAGGGGAAGAATATTTTTCCCTATTAAACCTTAAACACTATAGTCTATATTATTTCCCAAAGAATCATTAGTTTTTATAGGAACTGGTGATAAGTCTTTTTGAATCTTCTGGAGGGATATTTTCCCCCTAGCGTTTTCCCCATATTCATTCCCCAAGCGAATTGATTCCTCACGATATATCCCAGCAAAAATTCTAGCCCTTGCCACTTCATCTTCCGTAGAAATATTATGCCAGGTACCTGTAAAAGGATGATACCCCAAGGTTCTATTCCCCTTTTCATCCCAGAACATTAGGGCAGCATTCATTTTACCACCAGTTCTTTTCATACTAGCTTCATAGATAGCCTTCCTATCAGGTGAAACTAATTCTATAAACCTCATACCAAGATTACGGTAGGCATTTTCATCCTGTCGCCCTGTGGCAAAATCTTTTCTTGCCAAATTTTTTATTGTTTCTTCAAATTCCGGGTCTGACATCAGGGGTTTATCACGTTTAGTCATAAGATTATCCCAATTAGGTTTTGCAAAATTTAGGTTCATAGCTTTAAACCTTAGAAAGTAATTACCATAATCACATTGATCTAAAGGTGTTTTTGAAGCATTATTAGTAGTCATTTGCTTAATTAAATTTGAATAATGTGCATAGTTATCCCTTGTTATCCTCAACTTTAACCTTCCATTCTTAAGATAATTTCAGTTTACCTATGAATTAGCTTGTTTTCTTAATATAAATATCAGTAGATACATTTGAAAAGTTAAGTATTCGTTGTAAAACAAGACGGAATTGTTTAAAATTTATGATAAGATATAAGCATATATTAAAATCATGATAAAACAAACTATGAATATATTATTCTAAATATTTTGCTTTGGATATATTTTGATTATTATTAGAGGATAAAAGAGTAATCTCTATGGAACATAAGGGATAAATTGAAGGGAGACTATCTATTATGGCTAACGAAGATGCAAGGAAAAGCTTTGATTTATATAACAGGGCCTCAGACGTGGTTCGTTGTCCATACGGGAGGGGTAGTATCCGTAAACAACTCGATGATTATGCTAAAGCAGCAGTGAATCTATATGGTATTATCAAGGGTGAGGATCTAGTTGATATCTTTAACAAACAAAACACTGATCAGACCACCAAGGAAGAAATTTATATCCTCCTACTACCTCTTGTATTGAAGGAGGGCTGGTACTGCTTCTATAAGGAATATATTGTTCATTATGTATTTTTTGACAACTTTGACCATGTAGATTATCTGTTGAATCACCAAGAGAATAAGCCTCGCTATATTCCTGATAGAGAGGAATTTCTTAATTATTCTAGTGACTACTACAGGGATAATGACTACTGGCGGAAGGTTCGAAGTTTTATGTTTGAAGTTTTTGGCTACTCTAGAAAAACCTCAGAAGGATATGTGGAGGTTAAAAATTATATAAGCTATGGTGATGGAATAAATGAACTAGGACCTATTTTAGATAAATATAATCTTGTTTTTAACGGAGAAGAAGAGTTGGGAAAATTCCTCAACCTTATTATGCTTGCAAAAAACAACACACGCATCTGGGAAAACAAGGGTTATACACCA
>CAZUTD010000044.1:0-10299 GCA_964623185.1 uncultured Clostridiaceae bacterium | reverse complement strand
CGAATCTGACGCATCTGCAACCAACATCACAGGCTATAAGCAAGGAAGATTACTGGATTTTGCTGTGGACAGTAATGGGGTAATCACCGGTTATTTTAGTAATGGTCAAATGCGGCCTATAGGACAGATAGCCCTGGCTAACTTTAAAAATCCTGCAGGCTTAGAAAAAACCGGCGCTAACCTATATAGGACTTCTCCAAACTCTGGAGAGCCTATGATTGGTTATCCAGGAACTGGTGGTAGGGGGGCATTAAACCCTGGTGCCTTGGAAATGTCAAATGTTGATTTGTCAAGAGAATTTACTAACATGATTACAACCCAAAGAGGCTTCCAAGCTAACTCAAGGATTATAACCACTAGTGATGAAATGTTGCAAGAAGTAGTAAATATGAAGAGATAATTTAAAGGTAGTAGGGTAGGTCTGCTGCCCTACTGCCTCCTAAATGTTTAAAAGGCTCTAAAATAAATCCTTTATGTAAAGGGGTGGTATTTTATGATTAAACTAACTAAGCTTAGTAATATTGAAGTCACATTAAATTCAGATTTAATTGAATTTATTGAGGAAACCCCAGATACAATTATAACGCTAACAAGCGGACGAAAGGTTGTTGTTTTAGAAAGCGTAGATCAAGTAATAGATAAGGTAGTAGCCTATAAAAGAAAAATATATAGTATTTATTCTGCAAAAGAATGACATGCAGGAAATGAGGTGTTGAGTTGGATATAGCAACGATTTTGGGAATAGGTGTGGGCTTGTTTTTTGTGGCCCTTGGTATTTTGGCTGATGGTGACATAATGTCATACATAGACCTTGCATCAATCTATATAGTTTTTGGGGGGTCCATAGCGGCTACATTTGTAGCTTATCCCTTAAACAGGGTTTTAGAAGCCGTAAAGATTGCCTCCAAAGCATTTTCTGACAAGGTGGTAGAATCAGGAGAAATAATTAAAAAAATTATTGGACTGGCAAATACGGCTAGAAAAGAAGGACTATTAGCATTAGAAGAGGCCGCCGAAGAGATTGAAGATGAGTTTCTACGCAAGGGTATTATGCTAATAGTTGATGGTACGGATCCGGAACTAGTAAGAAACCTGCTAGAAACTGAATTAACATTTATCGAGGAACGACATAGTGAAGGACAAGGAATTTTTGAAACAATGGGTTCATTAGCACCTGCTTTTGGTATGATAGGTACATTGATAGGGCTTATTAATATGTTGAAAAGGCTTGATGATCCATCAGCTATTGGGCCTAGTATGGCTGTGGCCTTGGTAACAACATTCTATGGTTCCCTATTGGCTAATCTTATCTTTATACCTATGGCAACAAAATTAAAATTGCGAAGCAGGGAAGAAATTTTAAGAAAAGAAATTATTGTTGAGGGTTTGTTGTCAATACAGGCCGGTGAAAATCCTAGAATTATAGAAGAGAAATTAAAAGCCTTTTTACCACCTAAGTTAAGAAGGAGTCTAGAGCCCAAAGAGGAAGGTGTTGAGGCCTAATGTCTAGAAGAACAAGGAAACAAGAAGAAGCTAAACCGGGTGCACCCGAATGGATGACTACTTACGGTGATATGGTAACACTCTTATTATGTTTTTTCGTGCTATTATTTTCTTTTTCAGTTGTAGATGCACAAAAGTTTCAATCAATGATCCAATCATTTCAAGGTTCATTGGGTATTCTAGAATCTGGGACAACTATCGAGCCTAGCGAATATATTTCAAGTGCCCTTGATAGTGAGCTTACAACTAAACAATTGGAGGAGTTGGAAGACTTTAGGAAACTTGAAGAGAGGTTAAAGGAGTATTTAAATGAACAGCACTTGGATACAGATGTGTTGGTAAATCTTGAAACAAGAGGACTAGTATTAAGATTTCAGGATAATATTTTGTTTCATTCGGGTATGGCAAACATAAGGGAAGAATTTAAGGAGATATTAGATGTAATATCCGAATTTTTAGAGGAACCGGAATTTGAGGAGAAACATATAAGAATTGAAGGACACACGGATACGGTTCCTGTAGATCCAAGCGGTAAATATGAAACTAATTGGGAACTATCAGTAGCTAGGGCATCAAATGTAGTAAGGTATTTGATAGAGGATGCGAGGTTAAATGCTATGAGGTTTTCAGCATCAGGATATAGTGAATATCATCCTGTTGCACCTAATGATACAAGAGAAAACAAGGCCAAAAATAGACGGGTGGATATTGTTATTTTAAAATCAGAATTATAACTATCCCTGTAGCTTAACATAGAAAGAACTGGGGGGAATAGAAGGATATGAATACTAAAAAGATAATAATATTTTCAATTATTGGGTTTATGTTATCAGGAGTTTTTTTTGGAACTATTTTATATTTTACTGTTTTTAGGACTTCAGGCGAAGCACATACAAGAATAGTATTATATGAATATCCAATGGGGAGTTTTTCTACAAATTTAGGTAGTCAAAGAAATTTTTTCAAGGGTGAAATTGTTATTGAAACATCCGATAAAAAACTAATAGATGGCTTTCAAAATAAAAATGCGGAATTAAGGGATCAAATTATTAAAACAATCATTGGTAAAAAAACTGATGATATTTTGGACCCAGTAGGGCAGCAGGAATTAAGGCAAGAAATAATAGAAACAGTGTCGCGAGTAATGACAACAGATAAAATTACAAATATTTATTTCGTTGATTACATTATTCAGTAGGGGGTGAATCAGATGGCTGATGTGTTGTCTCAAAGTGAGATAGACTCTTTATTACAGGCTCTAAGTACTGGGGAGCTGGATGCAGAAGAAATAAAATATGAAGAACAGGACAAAAAAATAAGGTCATATGATTTTAAAAGCCCCAAAAAATTGGCTAAGGACCAGCTTCGTACCCTTCAAATTATACATGAGAACTTTTCCAGGATGTTAAACACCTTTTTATCTGGATATTTGCGAAGTTATGTTCAGGCTGAGGTTATATCAGTTGAGGAATTGTCCTACTATGAATTTAGCAATTCAATTGTTAACCCTGCAGTCATATCCATAGTTAACTTTCAACCCTTAACTGGGCAAATTTTACTTGATTTATCACCCTCTATAGCCTTTACCCTAATTGACAGGATTTTGGGTGGTAGTGGCAAAAGTTATGAGGAAACAAGGACTTTTACAGAAATAGAGATAACATTGATTAAAAAACTGATGAGACAAATGCTAGCACTAATGATCGATCCGTGGGAAAATGTTATTGAATTACAACTTGATTTAGAAAAGATGGAAACAAATTCCCAATTTGCACAAATAGTATCGCCAAATGAAACAGTTGCTCTGATAACTTTAAATCTTAAGATAGGTGATATAGAAGGAATGTTAAATATATGCATACCCCATATAGTGATTGAGCCTATCTTGCCAAAACTTAGTACAAAATTTTGGTTTTCTAGTATTAGCAAAACGGTATCGGAGGAAGAAAAATACAATCTTAAAAACAAGATTAAAAAGAGCAAGGTCAATATTAGTGCAGAACTGGGTTCAACCTATATAACTGTAAGGGATTTTCTTGAATTGCAAAGAGGGGATGTAATTCCATTAAAAAAGCTTACTAACGATGAAATAGAGGTAAGAGTTGGAGAAAAACGCAAATATTTTGGAATACCAGGCACCTTAAATAATAAAATGGCAATAAAGGTTACAAGAATTGACAAGGAAGGGGATGAACTAGATGGGTGATATGTTATCGCAAGAGGAAATAGATGCTCTCCTTAGCGGAGGTGATGAAGAAACGAGTCCTTCTGCAGAAGATGATGTCTTGTTTACGGAGATAGAAAAGGATGCTATTGGTGAAATCGGTAATATTAGCATGGGAACTGCAGCAACTACTTTATCTACATTGTTAGGTCATAAGGTTGTAATTACCACACCAAGGGTTTCGGTTTTAACCATGCAAGATTTATCAGAACAATACCCTATACCTTTTGTAGCTGTTGATGTAAGATATAAGGAAGGAATAGAGGGTGTAAATTTACTAATCATCAAAACTGAAGATGTAAAGGTAATCACTGATTTAATGATGGGTGGAGAGGGCGTCGTTGGTGATGAGGAGCTTTCCGAATTGCATTTGAGTGCTATAGGAGAAGCTATGAATCAAATGGTTGGTTCATCCTCCACATCATTATCAGAGATGTTTTCTAAAAAAATTGATATTCATCCCCCAAGGGCTTTTGAAATAAATTTGTTGCTTGATGATGTCAACCAGATTTTTACTAATGATCAAGAAAAATTAATTCGAATAGCTTTTAAGATGGAAATCGAAGGATTAATCAATAGTGAAATTATGCAGTTAATACCTATCGATTTTGCACGGGAAATGGTTGAATTATTAATGCCTGGTGGTATTGACAGCGTTCGCGAGGAGCCAAAACCTGTACCTAAGGCAGTAGACAGTAAAAAAGAGGAAGGGAAAAAACACCCTGAGGGGAGGCAACAGGAACCAGCAACTGAGACTAGGCAAATACATTATGCTCCTGAGACCCATGCAACTACTATGTATAGGGAGGAAGAGAGGCAAGAAAATATGAAAGTTAATGTTCAGCCAGTTCAGTTCCAATCTTTTGATCAGGATACATATAAGGGGGTAGCAGAAAATATTGCTTTAATACAGGATGTGCCTCTAAAAGTAACTGTTGAATTAGGCAGAACCGTCAAGAGAATAAATGAAGTCTTGGAATTTGGACCCGGGACAATTATTGAATTAGACAAATTGGTGGGCGAGCCTTTAGATATATTGGTAAATGGCCAGTATGTTGCTAAGGGTGAGGTTGTAGTAATGGATGAAAACTATGGTATAAGAGTAACGGATATTGTTAATCCAAACAAACGAATCGCAAGGATCTAATACCTTATTATACATTAATAGATTATAATATAAATAATAGGATATTAAATCCTTTTCTAGTAGATGTATAAGGTGAAAAAATTATTAGACAATAATGAAGGAGGAAAAAATAATGTCCAAAGGAATTTTAATAGTTGATGATGCTGCATTTATGAGGATGATGATTAAGGATGTTTTAACTAAAAATGGGTTAGAGGTAATTGGGGAGGCCGAAAACGGTTTAAAAGCTGTAGAAAAGTTCAAGGAGCTTGATCCGGAATTAACGATTATGGATATTACCATGCCAGAAATGGACGGAATACAAGCTGTAAAAGAAATAAAAGCAATAGATAATAACGCCAAGGTTATCATGTGTTCTGCAATGGGACAACAAGCCATGGTTATTGAGGCAATACAAGCCGGGGCTAAGGATTTTATTGTTAAACCATTCCAAGCAGATCGGGTTATAGAGGCTGTTAAAAAGGCGATTGGTTAATTATAAGGAGAATAATCTTGGGAGATAATTTAAATTCAATTATAATGCTTATTATTATGGTTGTTGTGGTTATTGTTATGGCATATTTTGCAACAATATTAATTGCAAAAAGAACTAATCATTATTATGGAAAAAAAACTGTAAAACTTTTAGAAAAGACAGTTTTATCACCTGGTTTAAATATAACCATCATACAGGTAATAGACAGGGTATACATCCTGGCTATAAATAATAAGAAAGTTGAATTGGTAGATATTATTGAATATGATAAATGGGCTGACTATAAAAAAGAACAAGAATCGAATCATGATGATTCTTTTGATTTTTTCACAAATATTTTATCAAGAAAAAAACACAAATAAAACAGCCCTGGATAAACTCAATCTTATTAAAGCAGTAACAAAAAGGGTGATTAAAATAAAAAATATTAAAAAAAACGCATCTTTTGATTTTAGAACAAAAAGTTTCAACAAAATTTTTTTTGCATTAGTGTTTATAGTATTTTTAATGTTTGCAACATCAAGTATTTATGCTGAGCCGATAGTGCCAATTCCTAGCATCGGAATAAATGTTGAACAAGCAAATAGCCCGCAAGAAGTTGCTGCTTCAATGCAAATTCTATTTTTATTGACAATACTTTCAATAGCACCAGCAATATTGATTATGATGACCAGTTTTACAAGAATTATTATTGTATTATCATTTATTAGAAATGCATTAGCTACACAACAAACACCACCAACACAAGTTCTAATTGGATTAGCATTATTTTTAACCTTTTTTATAATGGCTCCCATTGCTACCGATATTAATCAAAATGCTATACAGCCATTTTTACAGGAAGAAATTACCCAAGGAGAAGCAATGAATATTGCAATGGAACCAATTAGGGATTTTATGTTTAGGCAAACCAGAGAAAAAGATTTAGCCTTGTTCCTGGAGATGGCAAACATTGATGAACCTGTTGAAATAAGCGAGGTATCAAACATCATTTTAATACCATCTTTTATTATTAGCGAATTAAAAACAGCTTTTCAATTAGGTTTTGTATTATTTATTCCTTTTATCGTACTGGATATGGTAATAGCGAGCACATTGATGTCTATGGGTATGATGATGTTGCCGCCAGCTATGATTTCATTACCCTTTAAATTATTGTTATTTATTATGGTTGATGGATGGAATATTTTAATCCGTTCTCTACTAACAAGTTTCCGTTAGGGGTGATAGTATGAATGAAGCTATGGTTATTGAACTTGGCCAAAAAGCAATGTTTACGATTTTATTAATGTCGGCACCTATGCTGGGAATTGGATTGATAGTGGGGTTAGCTGTAAGTATTTTTCAGGCAACAACACAAATCCAAGAAGCTACATTAGCCTTTATACCAAAGATTATTGCGATTTTGGGGTCAGTGGTTATTTTTGGTCCCTGGTTGTTGTCGGTTATAATCGATTTTACAATATCATTGTATGCAAATTTAGGTAGTTTTATACAGTAGAAGAGTGATTATATATGGGGGATTTATACAATTTAATTTTATTAAACATAGGGATATTTTTTCTTATTATGATTCGAGTTAGTGGCATTTTTATTGTTGCACCAATTTTCTCAAGAAATAATCTACCTATGATTATGAAAATTGCTCTGTCTGGATTAGTTGCTTTCATTTTATTGCCAGTTATATCTGCATCAACGACTCTTAATTATAACGGCTTCTTTCAATTAGCTATTGATGCTACAATGGAATTTCTGTTGGGAGTAATCATCGGATTTATATGTTTTCTATTTTTTAGTTCATTATATCTGGCAGGTTCTGTTATTGATACACAGATTGGTTTTGGAATGGTGAATGTGCTTGACCCCCAAACCAATATGCAAATGCCAATAATGGGGAATTATTATAGTATTATTCTTACGTTATTTTTTTTAGCTGTGAATGGTCACCATTTAATTATACAGGGATTGGTATATAGTTTTGAGGTTCTGCCCATTGGTTTTACTTATAATATAAGCGAGGATTTTATTATTAGGTTAACTGTAGTTATGGCGGAAGTTTTTGTTTTGGCTTTTAGGTTCAGCGCACCTATTTTAGCGACTATATTTCTAGCTAATTTATTATTGGGCATTTTGGCCAGAACAATGCCACAAATGAATGTTTTTATCGTAGGGTTACCATTAAAAATTCTTGTAGGCTTGTTAACTGTTATCATAACTTTAAAATTTGTAGCACCTTTTTCGGAAAAAATGTTTGATAGTATGTTTGCGACATTATTTGAAATGATTCAAATTCTAGCAAAAGGATGATAGAATGATTTTCCTCATAGATTTACAGTTATTTGGTGAAGAAAAGACGGAAAAGGCCACTCCTAAAAAGGTCAAGGAGGCAAGAGAAAAGGGGCAGGTACTACAAAGCAGGGAGCTAAATTCTGCTCTTATTTTAATAGGTGCTTTTGCATCATTGAGTCTTTTGTCAGCTTATATTGGGAATTCTTTTCGCGAATTTATTATTTTTATTTATGAAGAATATATGAACCTAAATTATATGTTTACCATTAAAAACATGAACAAACTTGTAATAATAACTTTTTTTAATATTTTCAAGATATCACTTCCTATTGCTTTTGCATGCTTGCTTATTGGAGTAGGTACAAGTTATTTGCAAGTGGGATATCTTTTTACAACGAAAACACTATCTTTTGATTTGAATAAATTAAATCCGATATCGGGATTTAAAAGAATGTTTTCAATAAATTCTTTTATAGAACTATTAAAATGTTTTATTAAAATCTTTTTTATTGGTTATATAATATATAAATATACGATTAAACAACTGCCTATAATTTTTAATACTATGGGCATGGATGTAAACAGTATTGTGGATACATTAATAAGTATTACCATTAATATTGGTTACAGAGCAGGTATGGCGCTACTCGTTTTGGCAGTATTTGATTATTTTTATCAAAAATATGATCATGAAAAGAAATTAAAAATGTCCAAACAGGAAATTAAGGAAGAGTTTAAGCAGACCGAGGGTAACCCGCAAATCAAATCAAAAATAAGAGAAAAACAAAGACAGATTGCAATGAGGAGAATGATGCAGGATGTACCTAAGGCAGATGTCATTATAACCAACCCAACTCACTATGCAATAGCAATTCAATATGATGCAAAAAACTTTCAAGCCCCAAAGGTGCTGGCCAAAGGGAAAGATTTAATAGCACAGAGTATTAAAAAAATTGCTAGTGAAAACGACTTGCCTCTTGTTGAAAATAAACAACTTGCAAGAACACTCTATGAAACTGTCGAGATTGGGGATTTTATTCCACAGGAACTATATCAGGCTGTGGCAGAGATATTAGCATATGTCTATCAAATGGATAACAAAACATAAAGGGGGAACTGTATGAAACACGGAGATATTGTTGTTGCACTAGCAGTTATTGCTATTATTATAATTATGATTATTCCTATCCCTCTAGGTGCTGTTGATGTATTATTAAGCTTTAACATTTCTTTGGCATTGCTTATTTTATTGATAGCTATGTATACCCAGGAGGCGTTACAGTTTTCTATATTCCCATCAGTATTACTTATTACCACTTTATTTAGACTATCCCTAAACATTACTACTACAAAACATATTTTATTAGAAGGCAATGCGGGGAATGTTATTGATACTTTTGGTGTTTTTGTGATGGGTGGAAATGCTGTAGTCGGATTTATAGTATTCTTAATCATTATTATCGTACAATTCTTGGTAATAACAAAGGGTTCTGAGCGGGTCTCAGAGGTTGCTGCAAGATTTACTTTAGATGCAATGCCTGGTAAACAAATGGCCATTGATGCAGATTTAAATGCTGGTTTAATTGATGATGCTGAGGCAAGGGAACGCAGGTTAAAAGTTCAAAGAGAGGCTGATTTTTACGGTGCAATGGATGGAGCAAGTAAGTTTGTTAAAGGGGATGCTATAGCTGGAATTATTATAACTGTTATTAATATTCTTGGTGGATTTATTATTGGTGTATCAATGCAAGGATTGGATTTAATGAGTGCTATACAAAAATATACTATATTGACAGTTGGGGATGGTCTAGTAAGTCAGATTCCTGCCCTTTTAATATCGACTGCAACTGGTATAGTTGTAACAAGAGCTGCCTCGGAAGGAAATTTAGGCAGCGATTTGATAAGTCAACTTTTCAACCAACCTAAAATTATGTTTATAATTTCCGGTATGTTAATGTTTTTGGGTGTGATGGGTTTGCCCTTTCTGCCCTTTGCTAGTTTAGCAATTATATTCTTGTTTTTAGGATTTAATTTAAGAAGGGAATTAATTAAATCAGAGATAGTGGAAGTGCCTGATGATATACAGGAAGCGGTTGAAGAAAAAAGAAGGCCCGAAAATGTTATGCCTTTATTGAATGTTGATCCCATAGAATTGGAATTTGGATATGGTATCCTGCCCTTAGCTGATTCAAGCCAGGGGGGCGATTTGTTTGATAGACTAGTAATGATTAGAAGGCAATGTGCTTTGGAACTTGGAATTATTGTACCAATGATTAGGTTAAGGGATAACATACAACTTGAACCTAATCAATATGTTATCAAAATTAAAGGTGTTGAAATTGCGGTTGGCGAAATAGTGTTTGATCATTATTTAGCTATGAATCCAGGAATGATAGAAGAAGAAATAGAGGGAATTGATACAATAGAGCCTGCATTCGGATTGCCAGCAAAGTGGATAAATGAGCAGGAAAGGGAAAAGGCTGAAATATTAGGTTATACAGTTGTGGATCCACCTTCTATCATAGCAACACACTTAACTGAAATTATTAGAAAACATATCGCAGAATTACTGACCAGACAGGATGTACAGAATCTAATTAATAATTTAAAAGAATCCAATCCTGTACTTGTTGAAGAACTTGTTCCGAAAACACTTGGTAT